>NZ_NFIB01000010.1:0-94495 GCF_002159385.1 Flavonifractor sp. An52 | reverse complement strand
CGACGCATTAAGGCAAAGCTAAAGGGCTTGCCGCCTGCTATTCACAGACAACAAGCCCTTTCGGCTGCTTGAACAATTTCTTCAAGAAAATATTGTCTAACTTTTCGGGGTCACTTCACTTCTGGAGCGGGGGGAGTTTTGGTTTGGTTTAAACGCCGGTGGCGTCGGAGGAAATGGAGGCCCGCTCCTGAGCAATGTTCAGGGCGTGGTCGCCAATCCGTTCAAAGTCGGTGAGCAGCTCGGAGAAGATAATGCAGGCCTCGTCGGAGCAAGAACCCTTCCGCATCCGCTTGAGCTGGTTGCGGCGGTATTCCTCAGTCATGTCGTCCATCCGCTGCTCCAGGGCGGACACCTTGGTCAGCCACTTAGTGGGATCGGTAACCTCCTGTCCCAGGAGATCCAGGGCCTCCAGGCTGACCTGCTCCATCCGCTTAATCTCTTCCCGGGCCTCGGGAGAGAATTGGATGTTCTTATCATGCATCATCTGGGTATACTCGCAGATGTTCATGGCATGGTCGCCGATGCGCTCAATGTTGCCGGTGATCTTGAAGTAGGCGCTGACGGCGGTGGAATCCTGCTCGTTGGTCTCATGGACGATAACCTGGGAGATATACTGGGAGATCTCCTTATTCAGGTAGTCCAGATAGTCCTCGGTGGCCTCGGCACCTTCCATTTTCTTGGGGTCCACATCCAGCACCGCCTGGAAGCAGGTGGCGATGTTTTCCCGAGCCATCCCCAGCATCCGGTTCAGCTCCTGCCGCAGCTGGGTGATATACATGGCGGAGAAGCCGATGGGGTGCTCCTGCTTGGTGTGGGTGGGGTTGGGCACCAGATAGGCCAGGTGCATTCCCTCCTCGCCGCTCTCACTCCGGTCGGGCAGGATGAACATGGCCAGCTTCACCAGCCCGTTGCCGAGGGGCAACAGCAGAATGGTGGTGACAACGTTAAAGAGGGTGTGCATATTGGCGATCTGGGCCGCCGGATAATTCGGGGTCAGGCTCACCATGAAGTCGGTCAGCGGCGTCAGAATACAGACCGCCGTAAAGAGCACCGTACCAAACAGGTTGAACATCAGGTGGATCACCGTAGTGCGCTTGGCGTTACGGCTGGTGCCAATGGAAGCAAGCACAGCGGTGATACAGGTGCCGATGTTCTGGCCAAACAGAACGAACACGGCGCTGTCCAGGCCGATGACTCCGCTGACTGCCAGGGCCTGAAGAATGCCTACAGAGGCGGAAGAGGACTGGATCAGTGCGGTAAAGAGGGTACCCACCAGAATACCGATCAGGGGATTGGAGAAGGTGCTGACCACGTCCACGAAGGCGGGCCACTCCTGCAGGGGCTCCATGGAGGAGCTCATCATCTCCATGCCGATGAAGAGTACGCCCAGACCGGCCAGGATGTTGCCGTAGTGGTGGATCTGGGGTTTCTTCAGGAACACCACCATGGCCACGCCCACAAAGGCGAACAGGGGTGCCATGGCGCCCACGTCCAGGGCGATGAGCTGGCCGGTAATGGTGGTACCGATATTGGCACCCATAATGATCCACACAGCCTGCCGCAGGGTCATCATGCCGGAGTTAACGAAGCCCACCACCATGACTGTTGTGGCGGAAGAAGATTGGATCACCGCAGTGATCACCGCGCCCACCAGGACGCCAAGGAAACGGTTGGAAGTCAGTCGCTCAAGGATGCGCTTCATACGGTTGCCAGCTGCGGCCTCCAGGCCGGAGCTCATCATCTGCATACCGTAGAGGAACAAGGCCAGGCCGCCCAGCAGCCCCAGAAGGATGCTTATGTTTCCCACGTTTTTTCTCCTCTTTTTTTATATTTCCTTTTCAGTTTCTTTACAATGTCCTGTCTAAGTATATCGAATGTAAAGTTTGTCGTCAATGGGATTTTGTACGAAGTTTTGCTCCCTTTCTCCCTCTGCTCCGGCAGGTTTTTCCCCTCATTTTATGGAAATTTAATGCCTGTTCAGTTGCCTTTTCCACCGCTATGGGCTATACTACCTTTATCAGTCCCTTCTGATACTGAAAAAAATGTCGAATTGCCTAAAGGAGAAACGTTCATGGAACAGCAACCGGCCAAAAAGGCCCATGGGCCCAAAAGCAAGTCCGGAAAACTGGTGCTCTGTATTGTACTCACCATTTTGATCGGCCTGGTCTACTTCTATGTGGCTCTGCCCCCTATCAATCCCCAGTCCGGCGATTTTTATGTCTTTATCGCCGTATTGTGCATCGTATTTGTGGTCACCTCCATTCTCACCTCCGGCATGGATCTGATCCGGGACGGCAGCGGTCCCAAGGACTACCTGCGCTTCATCAAATCCCGCTGTCTGCCGGCTGGTATCCTGCTGCTGGTTCTCATCGCCATCGGCATCGTGGGCACCCTCATTTCCCTGCCCATCTTCCGGGCCGGGGCCTACCGGGATCTGCTCACCGTGGAGGACGGCAACTTTACCACCGACATCGCCGAGATTTCTTTTAATGAGATCCCCACGCTGGACGAGTCCTCCGCCGAATACCTCAGCGACCGCCAGATGGGTACCCTCAGCGATATGGTGAGTCAGTTTGAGTATTCCTTTGACTCCACCCAGATCAACTACCAGGGCCGGCCCGTCCGTGTGGCTCCCATCGCCTACGCCGACTTGTTCAAATGGTTTACCAATCGAGGTACCGGTCTGCCCGCCTATGTCACGGTGGACATGGTCACCCAGGAGGCCACGGTGGTCCGGCTGGAGGAGGGCATGAAATACTCCTTCTCCGAGCCTCTTAACCGCAATATTGAACGCCACCTGCGCTTCAACTACCCTACCTTTATCTTCGGCACCCCCCAGTTTGAGATCGACGAGGAGGGCCGCCCCTACTGGATCGCTCCCCGCATCGTCAAGACCATCGGCCTGTTCGGCGGCGACGACATCCAGGGCGCGGTGCTGGTGGACGCCATTACCGGCGAATGCACCTACTATGAGCTGGCCGATATCCCCAGCTGGGTGGACAACGTGTTTACCCCCGAGCTGATCATGCAGCAGTATGACTACCACGGCACTCTGGTCAACGGCTTCATCAACTCCATCTTCGGCCAGCGGGACGTGACCATCACCACCAGCGGCTCCAACTATATTGCCCTCAACGACGACGTGTATATGTACACCGGCGTTACCTCCGCCAATGCCGACCAGTCCAACCTGGGCTTCCTGCTGTCCAACCAGCGTACCAAGGAGACCAAGTTCTACTCCGCCCCCGGCGCCACCGAGGCGGCGGCCATGTCCTCCGCCGAGGGCGTGGTGCAGGACCTGAAATACACTGCCACCTTCCCCCTGCTGCTCAACATCGCCAACGAGCCCACCTACTTCATCCCCCTGAAGGACGCCACCAATCTGGTGAAGAGCTACGCCATGGTCAACGTGGCCCAGTATCAGGTGGTGGCCACCGGCTCCACCGTGTCGGCCTGTGAGCAGGAGTATATCAAGCTGCTCAACAACAAGGGTATCACCACCCCGGAGGACACCCCCCGCACCGAGGTCTCCGGCGTGATCAGCGACATCCGCTCGGCAGTCATGGAGGGCAACTCCTACTACTTCATTCAGTTGGAGGGCGATCCCACCTACTACGCCATCTCTGCCGCTCAGAATCCCCTGGCCGTCATTCTCAATGTGGGCGACCAGGTGACCATCCAGCACACCCCTGCCATTGACGGGGAAACCTCCTCCATTCTGGATGGCTCCACCATCACCCTGGACGGAGCGGCCCAGCCCGCCCCCTCGCCGATCGTCACTCCCGCACCCCAGGAGGAGACCGGTACCGGGGAAGCTTCTCCCTCCCCCGCTCCGGCGGAATAAGATTTCTACAAAAAGAGCACGCTGCTGATGCAGCGTGCTCTTTTCATGCCTGTTTGCTTTTCCATGTCCGCAGCAGTGCCAGAGCCTCCGGTGACAGCAGCAGCAGGGCGAACAGATTGGGCAGAGCCATAAGCCCGTTGAAGATGTCCGCCAGCTGCCACACCGCTGTTACGTCGGCTACACTGCCCCACACCAGCGCCCACAAAAATACCAGCCGGTAAATCCACCGCCAGCGGTTGGAGCCGCTCAGGTAGGCCAGCCCCCGCTCGCCATAGTAACAGCACCCCAGGAGGGAGGTGAAGGCAAACAGCAGCAGGCATACCGACACAAAAATTTCCCCAAAGGGACCGAATACGGTGGAAAACCCCGCCGCCGACAGGGGGGCGCCCAGCATCTCCGGCGTCACCTGCCCCTTTTGGATGGCGTACAGGGCCTCCTCCGGTTGATAAACTCCGGTGGTAAGGATCACCAGCGCGGTAATGGAGCACACCACAATGGTAGCCACAAACACCTCAAAAATGCCCCACATCCCCTGCTCCGCCGGCTCTCTGGTGTCGGCGGCGGCGTGGGCAATGGAAGAGGAGCCCATGCCCGCCTCATTGGTAAATACCCCTCGTGCCACTCCGTACCGCAGCGCCGCCGCCATACCGTAGCCCGCGCCGCCCCCCAGAGCCGCCCTAGGGGTAACGGCCCCCTCCACGATCTGCCTCAGCGCCCCGGGCAGGGCCTGGGCATGGCAGCAGAGTACCACCATCCCGCCGCCCACAAAGAGGAGTGCCATACAGGGTACCAGGGTCTCGCTCACCTTGCCGATGCGGCCAATACCCCCTACCACCACCGCCCCGGTGAGCAGGGCTACCACGATACCCACTGCCAGCGGGTCCAGCCCAAAACCGGCATGGAGGGCAGCCGAGATGGAATTAGCCTGCACCATATTACCGCCCCCCAGGGAGGCGGCCACACAGCACAGGGCAAACAGGGTGGCCAAGGCGGGGCTCCCAAGCCCCTTTTCCATATAGCACATGGGGCCACCCTGCCAGCAGCCCTTCTCGTCCTTTTCCCGGTAGCGTACCGCCAGGATCTTTTCCACACAGCCGGTCATCATGCCCAGGAAGGCAGATACCCACATCCAGAATACCGCCCCCGGCCCACCGTAAAAGATGGCGGTGGCCACTCCGGCGATGGAACCTGTGCCAATGGTGGCCGCCAAAGCGGTGGACATGGCCTGCAGCTGAGTCAGCCCCCGCCCGGTACCTTTTCTGGCTTTTTTGCCCAGTGCCCCCGCCGTGGTCCTGAGCCACAATCCACAGTGTACTACCTGAAAAAATCCGCTGCGCACCGACAAATAAAGGCCCGCAATCAGAAACAGGCCCAGCATCCACGGATTCCAGATCAGATCGGCCAGCCGCTCCAATCCGGTCATAGCCCCACCCCCTTGTCCCAGGGGTATGCGGACAGGGGCAGTTCCATGCCTGTATCTTGTCCGGAGCCGGAACGCTCAGAGCAGCTGCACCCCCAGCAAAGGGGCCAGATCCACCGCCTGTCCCGGATTGATCTTCAGCCCCCGCAGCTCCTGCAGGCTCTCCGACACGGTAATGCCCTGGATCTGGCAGTCGGACAGATCCAGACCCTTCAGCGGAGTCCGAAAAAAGTCCACCCTCTGAAAGTTGGACCCATGGGGCTCCAGGCCGCTTACCCGGGCCTCTGCCATGGAGGCCTCCCGCAAATCGCAGCCGGTCAGACTAACCCGGTTCCACAGGGATTTGGAAAAATTCCCATAGCGAAAGCTGCTGTCGGTCACCGAGCAGTCCTTCCAGCGGCTGGAGATCATCTTCACGCCGTCTCCCTTGCACCCGGACACCCGGCACTTGTTCCACACCGTATCCAGAAAGCTGCAGTTGGAAAAATCACAGCCGTCAAATTCCGACTGATAAAAAGCCGCTTTGGAAAAATCGCACCGCTCAAAACGGCATTTATAGAACCGGATCCGGGTATACTCCAAGTGGGACAGATCCAGTCCCACAAGCTGTTCCTGTTCAATGGCCAGATCCTCCAGGTCCCGCTCTTCGGTTCTGGCCCAATGTAATTGCTGCACCAGCATGATGGTCACGCCTCCTAGGGGATACGCCCCGGCAGCGGGGCCGCATCCTGTCTGCTTATGTTATACTCCTTTTTTGTCCGGCTGTGTAGAGAAAAACGCGCCCGGCTCCGGGGCGTTCCCCGTCTGCCGGGCACATCACAACCTTCACCGCTCCTTCTGCTGCAGCTGGAGCCGATCGGCAATCATGGCAATAAATTCCGAATTCGTAGGCTTTCCCTTGGCGTTGGAGACCGTGTAGCCGAAGTATTTTTGCAGTGTCTCCAGATCGCCCCGGTCCCAGGCCACCTCGATGGCGTGGCGGATGGCCCGCTCCACCCGGGAGGCAGTGGTGCCAAAGCGTTTGGCCACCTCTGGGTAGAGAATTTTTGTGACCGCGTTGATCACATCCATATCCCCCACGGCAATGATGATAGCCTCCCGCAGATACTGGTAACCCTTGATGTGGGCGGGCACACCGATCTCATGGATGATTCCCGTCACCACATTTTCCAGCCGTCTGGCCCGCTCTTCGCCGTCATCCCCTTCCTCCGTCTCCTGAAGGGCGGCCAGCTGGCGGACCCGCTCGGCCACCGCCGTCAGCCGGCAGGGCTTGAGCATATAGTAATCCGCGCCGGTGGATGCAGCCAGCTCAGCCACGCTGCCCCGGGCAAAGCCTGAGAGCACCAGCACCCGGGGTCTGGCTTCGGCCTTGGACAGCGCCCGCAAGACCTCCACCCCATCCATCTGGGTCAGCACCAGATCCATCACCAGCACATCCGGCGCCAGACGCTCTGAAAGTTGAAGCGCCTCTTCTCCATCTCCTGTGGCTCCCACCACCTGGATGCCCGCTTCCCCTTCCAGCTGTTCCACCAGAATACGGCGAAATTCTTCGCTTGCATCCGCTACCAGGACTTTGATTCTCCGTTCCAATATTGACACCCTTTCCAGCAGGCTCCTCCTGCTCCACATTTGCCGCCTGGCCAAGGCTGATTACCGGTTGGCTATAATTTACCATAATCAGACAGCAAGCGCAAGGGTTTTACTGGTAATTTATGGTTATTTCTCTTCGACTTCGTTCGACTTTTCCGCAGAAAATCCGACAGCGGCCTCCTTTTCTCTGCAAGATCCCCCGCCGTTCCTCCAAAAGAGACGCCGGGAGCGGCGAGCCGCTCCCGGCGTTTTAGGCGTATCAGACTTCCGTTTTCCCAGTTTCCGCCTGCTCCAGCATATGCTCTGCCAGGATGCCGTAGCCCTGGGTGGGATCATTGACCAGTACATGGGTCACGGCTCCCACCAGTCTGCCGTTCTGGAGGATGGGCGAGCCGCTCATTCCCTGCACAATGCCGCCGGTGGTATCCAGCAGTCGGGCGTCGGTGACTTTCAGCATCAAATTGCGGGTATCTCCCTCTTTTTCGGGAAAAATACGGGTGATCTCCACCTCATACTCCTCCACCTGATCGCCGGCCACATTGGACAAAATGACCGCCGGGCCCACCTGGACCTGGCTGCGTTCCGCCACTGGTACCGGCTCCATGCCGTCAGTCATGGTCTCATCACTGATCTGGCCAAAGACGCCGCTGCAGGTGTTGGACCACAGCACCCCCAGATCACGGTCGGTCTGAAAGGCTCCGTGGAGTTCCCCCGGCGTTCCCTTCACGCCCTTCTGCACATCGGTGACTTCGGAATAGAGGATGGACCCGGACTGCATGGGCATCAGCTTTGCCGTATCCACATCGTTGATACCGTGGCCCAGAGCGCCGAAGGTACCAGTCTCAGGATCGCAGAAGGTCATGGTGCCGATACCTGCCATGGAGTCTCTGATCCAGGCGCCCAGTTTATACTGCCCGTCGGCACTGCACTGGACCGCCTGGGCGGTAAACTGGACCTCTTTGTCGTCCCGCACCGCACGGATGCTCATGGTCTGGTCCCCCACCTGCTGCAGCACGGCCTGGACCTCTTCAATGCTGTCCACTTCTTCCCGGTTGATGTGGGTGATGATATCCCCTTCCTTCAGCCCACAGTCCCGGGCCGGGGTGTGACTGCCGTCAGCCGCCGTCACCGCACCAAAACCAACCACCATCACGCCGTCGGAAAACAGTTTGATCCCTACGGTACGCCCCATGGGGATCACTTCTCTGGTTTCCGCCGCCCTGACGGGCTGGAACCAGGCCGCCCAGGCAAGCAGCAGCACCGCTGTCAGCACCGCGCCCACCCAGGGCCTGATCTTTGATTCTTCTTTTCCCATTTCGCTGTCCACGCTCCTTCCCCAAATCATTGGCGTTTTGTACGCCTGTTACTAATATGGTTTTCAAATGGACGACCCACGCTGGCAATGAAATGTTCCTTTGGTTTGGCTCTTCTTTCCAACTGCCGCCCGGCAAATCGTTGGCGCTTTGCCCCTGTTCTTTTCTCCCCCTGTTTCCTGCTTTTTACCTGGAGGCTCTGTGGTATTTTTTTCTTTTGTTTGCATATGTTACGGCATATAAGACGAAAGGATGTGTCCGCCATGCCGCGCCTGAGCAAGACCGAGTGGATCGCTTTTGTTGCTGCCACAGTGGCCGGCGCCTGTCTGCATTTCCTCTATACCCTGCTTCCCTGTCCTGCCACCGCTCTGGTGGCTCCGGTGCGGGAGAGCCTGTGGGAGCACGTCAAACTGCTCTACTGGCCCTGCCTCATTGCCGGGCTGGCTCTGCGCCGCCGGCAGCCTGAGCTGCTGGGACAGCGTGCCTTTGCCCTGCTGGCGGCCACGGCCGGAATGCTGGGAATCGGCTACCTCTATCACATTTCCTTTCAGGGGGACTCCCTTATCTTTGATATCGTCCTCTATCTGTTGATGATGGCATTATTTTTCCTGCTGCCCTATCTGCTCCACCAGCCCTTCTGGCAAAACTTCCGGGAAGTGCTGGTCCTGCTGGTACTGGTGCTGGGAATCGCCACACTTCTATTCACCTTTCTGCCTCCCAACGGCCTTCTCTTTACCGATCTGTCCGGCACTCCCACCTGGGTCACCCTGCCCTGCTGAAGCAAGTCCCCGGAGCGTTTCTCCGGGGACTTGTTGTCTTTTCCACCTTTCTGCCTGTTTTACCAAAACCACATAAAATTTACCTGCTTTCTACACCGGACCCCTTGTATTTTTGTTTCCGTTTTGTTACCATTATGATATCCGATTTGCCCACATCCAGAGGAAATCTTTATGTGCCGCGGATGCGTTCAGGCTCCATCCAGCCAGCCGAAAAGGTCCCCTCCGGTAGGGCCCGGAAGGAAAGGTGGAATGTTTCATGAGAAAACACACACGCAAGTTCCTGTCCCTGTTCCTCTCCCTGTCCATGGCCAGCAGCTTCTGCATCCCCGCCATGGCTGCCGAGGGGGACACCACCGCTGCTACGGATGACGGTATTGTGGTGCTGTACACCAACGATGTCCACTGCACCAGCGACGACGGTATGTCCTATGCCGCCATCGCCGCCTATAAGGCCGAGATGGAAGCCAGCTACGGCGCCGACAACGTTACCCTGGTGGACAACGGCGACGCCATCCAGGGCGGCATCCTGGGCTCCCTGTCCAAGGGCAGCTGGATCGTGGACATCATGAACAATGTGGGCTACGACATTGCCATCCCCGGCAACCACGAGTTCGATTTCGGCATGGATACCTTCCTGGACATCGCCAAGAACCAGGCTGAGTACACCTATGTCAGCTGCAACTTCGTGGACGCCGACGGCAAGGCCGTGCTGGAGCCCTACACCATGGTCACCTACGGCGACGTGGACGTGGCCTATGTGGGTATCTCCACTCCCGAGACCCTGACCAAGTCCGCCCCCGCCTACTTCCAGAACGACAAGGGCGAGTACATCTACGGCTTCTGCCAGGATAAGGACGGCAAGGCCCTGTACGACCAGGTCCAGGATACTGTGGATGCCGCCCGCAAGGCCGGCGCTGACTATGTGGTGGCCCTGGCTCACCTGGGTGAGGACGCCCAGAGCTCTCCCTGGATGTCCACCGAAGTCATTGCCAACACCACCGGCATCGACGTGGTGCTGGACGGCCACTCCCACACCACCGAGCCCTCCAAGACTGTGAAGAACGCCGACGGTGAGGACGTGCTCCTGAGCCAGACCGGCACCAAGGCCGAGTCCGTGGGCAAGCTGGTCATCGCTCCCGACGGCACTATGACCACCGAGCTGGTTGCCCTGGCTGACGTGGATACCACCTCTCAGGCCTACACCACCGCCAAGACCTTCATCGAGGGTATCCAGGCTGAGTACAAGGCCATGTCCGAAGAAGTGGTGGCTACTTCCTCCGTGGACCTGACCATCAACGATCCCTACACCGGTGAGCGTGCTGTCCGCTCCGCCGAGACCAACCTGGGCGACCTGTGCGCCGACGCCTACCGCGTGCTGCTGGGCGCTGACATCGGCTTTGTCAACGGCGGCGGCGTCCGCGACAACATCGCTGCCGGCGACATCACCTACGGCAACATCATCGCCGTCCATCCCTTCGGCAACCTGGCCTGCCTGGTTGAGGTCTCCGGCCAGCAGATCCTGGATGCTCTGGAGCTGGGCTCCATGCAGGCCGGCGTGTCTGAGAGCGGCGGCTTCCTGCAGGTCTCCGGCATCAAGTACACCGTGGACACCTCCATCCCCACCTCCGTGGAGCTGGACGACGCTGGTAACTTCGTGAAGGTGGCCGGCGACCGCCGGGTCAAGGATGTTCAGGTTCTGGACAGCGAGACCGGCGAGTACACCGCCATTGACCCCGAGGCCACCTACACCCTGGCCTCCCACAACTATATGCTCAAGGACGGCGGCGACGGCTATGCCATGTTCGGCGCTGACAACGTGAAGATCCTGAAGGATGAGGTCATGGTGGACAACGAGGTCCTCATCAACTACATCAAGGACGAGCTGGGCGGCGTGGTAGGCGAGCAGTACGCCAATCCCAGAGGCGACGGCCGCATCACCGTTCTGTACGCCGACGCTGACTTCTCCGCCTGGTACGGCGAGGCTGTCCGCTATGTGGTGAACAATGATATGATGAGCACCACCAACGGCTTCAGCTTCACTCCCTTCGGCCAGGTGAGCCGCGCCACCGTGTATCAGGTGCTGTACAACATGGAGGGTGCTCCCGCCGTGGAGAAGACCACTGTCACCGACACCGAGGGCAAGTGGTACTCCGACTGCATCAACTGGGCCGCTTCCGTGGGCCTGTTTGAAGGCACCACCTTCGGCGAGGATCAGACCATCACCCGCGCTGAGATCGCCGATCTGATCGCCGCCTATGCCGAGTACAAGGGCATCCAGGCCCCTGCCGCCGACGGCTCCATGGAGAAGGCTCCCGACTATGCCTCCATCCCCGCTGAGTCTCTGGACGGCATGACCTTCTGCTACTACGCCGGCATCATGACCGGCAACGAGGCCGGCCAGCTGATGCCCGCCGGTCAGCTGACCCGGGTGGAGTTTGCTCAGGTTCTGTCCAACTTCGGCGCCCTGACCGCCGAAAAGCCTGCTGCCTGAGGCTCACTCCTGCGTATACAAAAAAAGCTGGGGCGTGCATATGCACGCCCCAGCTTTTTTCTGTTTAGGCCTGTACCGCCTGTTTCAGCGCCTGGGCCAGCTGGTCCGGGCAGGAGGTGGCTTTGAAGCCGCAGCGGATACCTTCCAGCCGACGGATGGCCTCATCCACCTTCATACCCTCCACCAGCCGGGAGATTCCCTGAAGGTTGCCGTTGCACCCGCCCTGGACCTGCAGGGAGCGGATCACGCCGTTCTCCACATCCACCACCATGCGGTTGGAGCAAACGCCCCTGGGACGATAATCAATGGTCATTTTTCTCTCTCCTTTGATGTTCCCGTTTAACGGGGCAAATCATACCATACTTTGGACAGGATTGCAATTCTTTATACCACTGTGGTATAATAAGCGCAAAAGCCGCAGATGCACGGCTGTGCATTTATACACCCGCCCTTTGTGCTATAAAGGGCAGGCTGCGCCTGTTACACCAGTCTGAATGAGAGGAGGTGTGCCCATTGGCTCCCAGCACCAAACTGGCGCTTGCCAATTCTTTGCGGCGACTGCTGCAGAAGAAGTTCTTGGACGATATTACCGTCAAGGAGATCGTAGAGGACTGCGAAGTCAACCGGCAGACCTTCTATTATCATTTCCAGGATATCTATGATCTGCTCCACTGGTTCCTGGAGCATGAGACCACCGAGGTCCTGCAGCCCTGCACCTCCTGGCAGGAGGCTTTGATGACCTCCTTCCACTACATACAGGAGAACCACGTCATCATCTATCACATCTACCGCTCCAGCGGTCGTGAGCACCTGGACTGTCAGTTCTTCACCATGTCCCACGCCTTGACTGCCAAGCTGCTGGATACTGCCGCCGAAGGTCTTGTCCTGGCGGAGAGAGACCGGGAATTTCTCATTGATTTCTATATGTACGCCCTGGCCGGCACCATGCTGGGCTGGCTGGCCGACGACATGAAGGAGGAGCCCTCGGAACTGGCTGCCCGCATCAGCTTTTTGCTGGAGGATGAATTCCGGCGGGTGGCTCAGCGTTTTTCCTCACCCCCTCAGCCATCCTGATTTATCCATATATGTATCACCCCGGTAGGAATTGTCTCAGACAGTTCTTCCCGGGGAATTTTCTTGTCAGTTTTTTGAGTTGAATTATGACAGCAGCCTGAAATTCTATCCAGGTTGCCAGTTGATTTTTTGGCCAAAATAAACTACCATTTATAGTGCATTTTTACTACACTAGAGAGAGGGGTGTGGGATACGAGTTATCACTTTTTATTTGAGATCGCGGTCATCCTGTTGAGCACCAAGGTCCTGGGAATTGTAACCAAGCGGTTTGCGCTGCCCCAGGTCGTCGGCGCACTGTTGGCCGGACTGCTGCTGGGCCCCGCTATGCTGGGCGTGCTTCAGGAAACCACGCTGATGGACCAGCTGGCAGAATTGGGCGTCATCGTCCTGATGTTCAACGCCGGTCTGGAGACTGACCTGGGCGAACTGAAGAAGGCAGGCGCGTCTGCATTCATCATCGCCCTCATCGGTGTTCTGGTCCCGCTGGCAGGCGGCTTTGCGCTGGCCTGCTTCTTCAATACCGGAACTGACACCTTCCTGCAAAACGTCTTTGTCGGCGTGATCCTGACCGCCACCTCCGTCAGCATCACGGTAGAGACTCTGAAGGAGATTGGGAAGCTGTCCACCCGTTCGGGCAACGCCATTCTGGGCGCCGCCATCATTGACGATGTGCTGGGCATCGTGGCGCTCACCATCATCACCAGTATGTCGGGCACCGGCGCCAATGTGCTGATGGTCCTGCTGAAGATCGCAGCCTTTTTCGCTATCAGTGTGGTGGTATGGATCGTGCTTCACCGGATCGTGGAGTGGTGGTTCAAGCGATATGACCGGGATAAACGCCGGTTTGTTGTCATTTCCTTTGCGTTCTGCCTGCTGTACGCCTACTTTGCCGAGGAAGTATTCGGCGTGGCCGACATCACCGGCGCCTATATCGCCGGTCTGATCTTCGCCAAGACTCCCCGGGTGGCCTACTTGCAGGATCGCTTCGATACCCTGTCTTACACGCTGCTCTCCCCCATCTTCTTCGCCAGCCTGGGTCTGAAGGTGGTACTGCCGGAGATGAGCGGCTCCATCGTTCTTTTCTCCGTCCTGCTGATCCTCTTGGCTGTAGTCTCCAAGGTGGTGGGCTGCGGGCTGGGCGCCAAACTGTGCCGCTACTCCAATCAGGATTCCCTCCGCATCGGCGTGGGCATGATCTCCCGCGGCGAGGTTGCCCTGATCGTGGCCAACAACGGTATTGCGGCGGGGCTGATGAACGATGACTTCTTTGGTCCCGTGGTGCTGATGGTCATTGCAACTACCATCCTCACCCCCATTTTGCTCAAGCTTGTCTACCGCGGCAAGGAAAAGGACTACAGCGACCTGCAGGAGAGCGAGCTGGTCAACCGCTACGAAGACGCCGCCGCCTTCGATCTGGCCGCTCAGGCCCTGCTGGAAGATCACGAACGCCTCCGCGACAGCGCTCACAAGCAAAAATAAGAAACAAAAAGCTCCGCTGCTATGGCAGCGGAGCTTTTCTTTTTTAAAAAATCAGCCGTTCAGGTAGCTGTTGTACAGCTCCACCAGCTCGTCCTGCTGGGGAGAGATGATAAGCCGCACATACACGCCGTCCCGCTTGACTTCGCTCTTTTCCACGATGGCGTACTGATCGGGCAGGTAGTTGTTGAACTCGTTGCGGCGGGCGTCCAGCCGACTCTGCAGCTTGCTCTCCACCGTCTTGGCGCTGTCCTCGTCCTTGGCCTTCACCAGCACGATCTCCTTGGCGGTAATGCCATCTGCTGCAAGGTTGGCGGCAAAAGCCTCCATATCCTCACTCTGGATGCCGTAGAAGTTGAGCATATCGTCCTGACTCAACTCAATGCCGCCCTCAATCGGGGCCTTCTCCAACATGGCGTCCATCACTTTCGCCACATCCATATCGGCGGTCTTTGTCCCGCCGCTGCAGCCAGCGGCGCTACCCGCCATCATGACAGCCAATGCCAGCAGCAGTACGCTGCGTACTTTCTTTTTCATACGATCACCTTTCCGCGGTTTCTACCGCACTGTTTTTCCATCCGGTCAGCCGTTCTGACGGGCGGCTGCATCCTGCTTCAAATAATCCACCCAGATCCGGCAGGCCTCATCGGTGAAGTGCATCCCCATACCGGTGGCATCGCTGCAATAGGAATCGGGCAGATAGCCTTCCGCGTCAGTGAGCACCGAGGCAATGTCCACATAGTGGTAGCCGTTGCGGTCACACATCTCCTTCAGCTTCTCATTGTACAGCCGCAGGTTTGCGTTGTTCAGCACCTTTTTCTCATTGCCCTTGTGGATGGGGGTGGCCGACTGGACAAAGATCTCCAAATCGGGGGTCTTTTCCTTAATGAGCTTGAGCAGCGTCTCCATATTGGCCGCTGAACCGTCCACACCATACATACCCACGTCGTTCATGCCCAGCAGGATATAGAGCTTTTTAGCGCCGCAGGCGTGGACCGAGTCCTCCAGACGCATCTTGGTGCCCTGGTAGAGAGGATGAACCGACTCGTCGCTGACCTCCCACAGCGCATTTCCGCTGCCCAGGCTGCCGGCGGTAAGGAACTGGGCCTTGCCCAGATAGTCCGGATCGCTCTGGCGCATCTTGGTCACATATCCGGTCAGCTTCAGGGATACCGAGTCGCCTACAAAGACCACGTCGTCAAACCAGGCCCACTCATCTTCAGGTACTGCCGTGGAAACCGTGGGGGTGTCGCCCCCTTCGATCTTGCCGGCCAGATCCAGTGTTTTATAGAGGAGCGTGGCGGTCTCGCTGCGAGTCACCGGCTGGTGGGGCGCCAGAAGTCCGTCCCCGGTGCCGCTGACGATCCCCCGGGCGTACAAATCCCCAATGGCCGCCAGAGCCCAGTCGCTTACCGTGTCCACGTCCTGGAAATCAGCCAGTCCGCCTGACAAGCCCTCTTTCTGCTCCACACCGAATACCGGCAGGGCCCGCCACAGGAAAGTAAAGGCCTGCTCCCGGTCCAATGAGGCCGCCGGGGAGAATTTCGTCTCAGAGGTACCCTGAGAGATCCCCTGCTCTACCGCCCAGCCCACCGCCTGATAGCAGGCGTCTTCCGGGCGCACATCGGTAAAATTGGGCGTGGCTCCGGACGGGCTTCCCGCCGCCCGCCACAGGCTGAGTACAAAGTCACCCCGATTGATCTGGACCTCCCCCAGGAAGTTTCCAGTCTTGGTGGTGTACATCACATCATGTTCCACCATATAGGACACATAGGGGTAGGACCAATGATCCTGTGAAACATCCTGAATGGTGACCCCGGACGATCCGCCGGTCATCAGTGCCCCAGCCAATAAAAATGCGACCACCTGTTGGATCAGCATAATGTTCCCTCCTGCTGTGATTTGGCTTCAGTGTATCAGATTTTTCAGGTTCCGTCCAGAGAAAGAGGAAGATTCTTTTTGCTCCATTTTCCTTTTTTTCCACAATGATACGGAAGTATGCTTCAATATCGTTGGGCCCCAACGACTTTGCCCTTTTCCGACCTACTTCTTACGATTTTATGATGGCCCGCAATACCAAAAGCGGAGGAGCCGCCCAAAGGCAGCTCCTCCGCTTTCATACTGATTGGCTCATCCGGCGGGAACGTATGGTTCCTCCGGCGGTGTCTCCGGCGTAGGCGCGGGAGACGGTGTTACACTGGGCTCCGTGGTCTCTCCACCGGACCCGCCCGAATCTGTAGGCTCCGGCGGAACCGTGGGATAGGTGGCCGGATTGGTGGGATCGAAGCCAGGCCACTGCTCCTGGGTAGGCCAGGTAGATTGGTCCTCCAACCGGAAGGTAGAGGGATCATACTCATCCGGCTCCGGGGCCTCCGGCTCCGAGGTGTGCACCGTACAGCTGCCCTGGGACTCCAGATACGCCTTGGTATACTGGTTGCTGCTGTCTCCGCTGACCAGTACGCCGATAGACTTCACTGTACCCTCGGTGATCCCCAGCGCCTCGTTGGCCTCTCTGGGACAATAGTCGCCGGCCAGATGATACAGGCCCTCGATGGGATTGCCGTCGGCATCCAGAATGGGGGAGTCGGTACAGACATCCACCATGGTGTGCTGGTCACAGTTCTCTACCGGCACATCGTCCGAGAAGAGGTACATCTGGTAGACCCGGTCCCCTCTGGGATCGCTGAGACAGGCCTCGGTGGCCCGCAGCCCGCTGTCCTTACACAGCTGTACCGGCGTCAGTCCGCTGGCCTGCGTAAAGTCCTTGTTCTCCAGGCCCTCATGGACCTGGCTCATCACTTTCTGCCACAGTACCGCGGCGGGGTTGTTGCTGGCATAGATCCGCTCGGGGGTCTTATAGCCCACCCACACAGCTGCGGTGTAGTAGGGCGTATAGCCCACAAACCAGCGGTCGTTGTTGGCGGTGGTGGAACCGGTCTTACCGGCCACCGTCATGCCCGAGATACGGGCGGCGGTACCGGTACCGTTGCTTACCACGTTCTTGAGCATCTCATTCATATAATAGGTGGTCTTGGTGGAGAGAATGACCTCGCCTTCGGTATCAGTGTTGTCCAGCAACACCTCTTCCACACCGTCCACCTCACGGGTGACCTTGGTGTAGGTACGGGGCTCGATATACACACCGTCCCGGGGGAACACCGAGTAGGCAGCCGCCATATCCATCACGCTGACACCGTGGGTCAGACCGCCCAGGGCCAGCTGGCTGGAACCGTAGTCGTTCTTGACCTCGCCGTTGCTCAGATAGGACTCCTCCAGATCAATGTGGAAATTCTGCTCCACAAAGTCAAAGGAAGTTTCCGCCCCCATCTCCTCCAGAATACGCACCGCCACAGGGTTGGAGGACACCTCCACAGCGGTATTGACCGTAATATCACCGCGGTAGGTCTGGGGATTGTTCAGGGGCCAGTTCTTTCCGTTGAGCACACGCACCGGTTCATCGGCATAGACCGAGGCCGGGGTAATCATACCCAGCTCAATGGCCGGCGCATAGACCGACAGGGGCTTGATGGAGGAACCAGGCTGACGGACAGTGCCGCTGGCCATATTGAGCACCCGGTTGGCCGTCTTTTCGCCCAAGGCACCCGCCAGGCCCACCACATTGCCCTCGGGGTCAATGATGACAATGGAGGACTGGATATCCTGTCCCTTGGAGGAGGTAAGCACCAGACTGTTCTGATCGTAATAGACCGATTCCACAATGGACTGGATGCGGGTATCCACACAGGCGTAGATCTTCAGGCCGCCGGAGTACACCATGTTCTCCGCCAGCTGCTCGGAGTAGCCATATTCCTCCATCAGGTCGTTGATCACATCGGTGATGACCTGCTCGTCGTACCAGTTGTAAATGGTACTGGGCTTCTTTTCATCTTCGCTGCGGGTGAACACCAGTTCCTCCGCCACAGCTTCATCGTACTCCTCCTGGGAGATCATGCCCAGGTCCAGCATCTTCCACAGCACCAGCTCCTGGCGCTGCTTGTTGCGCTCCCGGCCGGTGGTGACCTCGCCGGTCTCCTCATTGGTGATACGAATGTTGGAGTTGGGGCCATACAGGGTGGGGTTATTGGTGATGCTGATGAGGCTGGCGCACTCGGCCAGGCTCAGCTCAGACACGTCCTTGCCAAAGTAGTTTTCGGCGGCGGTTGCCACACCGTAACAGTTGTCGCCCAGATAGATCAGATTCAGATACCACTCCATGATCTGCTCCTTGGAGTAGGTGGCGTCAAAGTCCAGGGCGGTAAAGATCTCCAGGATCTTACGCTTGACGGTGACGTCGTCATACTGAGTGGCGTTCTTAATGAGCTGCTGGGTAATGGTGGAGCCGCCCTGGATATCCTTTCCGGTGAACATGAGCAGCACGCCGTTGAGGGTACGCTTCCAGTCCACGCCATTGTGGGTCAAAAATCGCTCATCCTCAATGGCAATGGTGGCGTTGACCAGATTTTCCGGGATCTGATCGTAGGTCACTTTCTTACGGTTCTCTGTACCGTGAAGGGAAAAATGTTCCTCGTATTCTCCCGTCTCCTGGTTCATATAATAGATGGTGCTGGTCAGGTTCATATCAAAATTGGCGTCCAGATGGGCCTGAGGCAGGATGACTGTTTTGATATAGACCATGGCGAAGCAGACGAGGATGATCCCGGTGATCAGCATGACCAGCAGGAAGGTCCCCACGACCTTGCCCACGATTCCCAGGATATGCATCGCGGGACTGTAGGTCTTTTCGCTCCGGCGCCTGGGCGGCCGGGGACTTTGATTGGATCTTGACGGCAAAATGACACCTCCGTATTGGGTAAGCAGGCTTTTGGTACTGCTATCTGCAACTAAAGCTTACAGAGAATCGATGTTATTATATCACGTTCTCACCTGTTGTCCACCCTCTTTCCCGGCTTTTTTGTATCCATTCCGTGATTCAAAAAAATTTTAGCACGTCCTGCTCTTGCATTTTGCTCAACTACAAGCTACAATAGAGACGACACTAAGGAAGGTATGGTGCCATCTATGAGTGAAGAATTTGGCCCTGATTTCATCACCGTCACCGATGAGGACGGCAATGAGTTCGAACTGGAGCACGTAGATACTCTGGAGTATAACGGCCAGACCTATATGGCCTTCTTCCCCGTTGTTCAGGGCGAGGAAGCAGGGGACGATATCAAGGAAGTAGATCTGGACGACGAGGAAGCTGGCCTTATCATTCTAAAGGTGGTCCAGGTGGACGGCGAGGAACAGCTTTCCACACTGGACAGCGATGAGGAGCTGGATCTGGTCTATCAGCAGTTTATGGAGGCCCT
This sequence comes from Flavonifractor sp. An52, assembly GCF_002159385.1. Taxonomy (NCBI): domain Bacteria; kingdom Bacillati; phylum Bacillota; class Clostridia; order Eubacteriales; family Oscillospiraceae; genus Flavonifractor; species Flavonifractor sp. An52. The sequence continues at coordinate 75,199 of NZ_NFIB01000010.1, read as the reverse complement.
CTTCGCCGATGAAGATGATGAGTAAAATCTGAAACTGATTCCTGCTCGGTGCGTGACGGGTTTTATTTAAACCCACATCTCTTAAACGGGACGCCCCCTCATGGTGTGGACTGCAGGCCTCCCGGCGCCCCTTCGAGGGACGGCTGGAAGTTGGAAGCAACGAAACATCATGGAGGCGACCCACCTGCCATTTCGTGCAGGTTTTAAATGGATCCGCACGGCCAGAGCGGGGCCCCCACGAAACTGTGGTTTCGTGGGGTTTTCTTATATCCGCAAATCTGAACAAAGTGTAAAACTGGTTTTTAGGCTTGAAAGACAGGCCCTTTTCCTGTATAATACAGGCTTGTCTATACAGATTTGGATGTACAGCCACCCCTGCCGACGGCAGGAACATTGACGAGAGGACTGAAGCAACAAATGAGCGCATCCAGAGAAAAAAAGCAGCGCCGGAGCGATCCCGAGCAGGGATTGACCCAAAAGCAGCGGGCTGAGCTCCGGGAGCAGAAGGCCGCCAAGCAGAAAACGGTATTGTATACCGCCATCGGCGTGATCATCGCCATCCTGGTAGTCATTCTGCTGGTGTGGCACTCCGGTATTTTCCAGCGCGGCGCCACCGCCCTCACCGTGGACGGCCGGAATTATAATGTCAACGATGTGGAATACTATTTCTACGCGGCCATGGTTGAATCCTATTCCAACGGCGCCTCCTTTGATCCTCAGACCGACCTGCGTGAGCAGTATGTGGACGAGGAGCAGACCCAGACCTACTATGACTACTTCCTGGAGCAGGCCATTACCGACCTGACCGAAGTGGCCGCTGTGGAGAATGCCGCTGAGGAGGCCGGGTATACCTTTACCGACGAGGATCAGGCCACCGTGGACAATTCCATCGCCTATATGAAGAGCTATGCCGCCCAGCTGGGTGCCGGCAGCTTTGAGGGCTACCTGAGAAGCACCTATGGCAAGTATATGACCGTGGGCGCCTATGAGGACTGTGTCCGTCGGGATGTGCTGGTTTCCAGCTATAAGAACGCCTATATGGACGGTCTGGATATCACCGGCGACGCCATCCAGACCTACTATGACGAGCACAAGAATGATCTGGACAGCTTCACCTTCCGCTCCATCCAGATCGACGGCACCGCTCCCAGCGGCACCGACGAGGAGGGCAACACCGTGGAGCCCACCGAGGAGGAGTCCGCCGCCGCCATGCAGGCCGCCAAGGCCAAGGCCGACGAGTTCGCCGCTGCCGTGGAGGCTGCCGAGGACAAGGAGGCCACCTTTGCCGAGCTGGCTCCCAACTATGTGTCTGAGAGCAGCAAGGAGAAGTATGAGAGCGATCCTGACTACTCCCTGACCACCGCCCTCTCCGGCACCAGCGTCTCCAGCCGCGCTTATGGCGAGTGGATGCTGGATGCCTCCCGCACCACCGGCGACGTGGGCGTGGTGGAATATGATACCGGCTACTATGTGGTGCTCTTCCAGGAGCGTTACCTGGACGAGACTCCCACTGCCGACATTCGCCACATCCTCATCAAGGCTGAGCTGACCCAGGAGGATGATCCCGCTACCGAGGATGTGGACGAGTCCACCGTTCCCACTCAGGAGGCTCTGGACGCCGCCAAGGCCGAGGCCCAGTCCCTGCTGGATGAGTGGAACGCCGGCGACAAGACCGCCGAGTCCTTCGGTGCTCTGGCCGAGGCCAACTCCGATGATCCCGGCTCCAACACCAACGGCGGCCTGTACGAGAAGGTCTACAAGGGCTACTTCACCATCTTTGACAGCTGGCTGTTTGGCGAGGAGAGCCGCCAGCCCGGCGACACCACCCTCATTGAGAACACCAACTCCGGCCAGCAGGGCTGGCACGTGGTGTACTACCAGGGTGCCAGCGATCCCGTCTGGAAGCTGGACGCCGACAGCGCCCTGCGTCAGGACGGCATGAACACCTGGCTCACCGGCCTGACCGAAGGTCTGGAAGCAGTCCAGGGCGACGGCATCAAGTATGTAAACGACTAACGACCAAAAGGCGGACGGAGCCCAGCCCCGTCCGCCTTTTTTCGGAGGCTTTATGGACGAAAAATTCTTACGCACCCAAATGCTGCTGGGCGACCAGGCTATGGAGCGCCTGACCGCCGCCCATGTGGCGGTATTCGGCCTGGGCGGCGTGGGCAGCTGGTGCGCCGAGGCCCTGGCCCGCTCCGGCGTGGGGGCCCTCACCCTCATCGACCATGACGAGGTGGGACTCACCAACCTGAACCGTCAGGTGGAGGCCACCCTGTCCACCCTGGGCGTGCCCAAGGCCCAGGCCATGGCGGACCGCATCGCCGACATCAATCCCCAGTGCCGCACCACGGTCCGGGTGGAAAAGTACGAGGCCCAGAACCGGGAGTCCTTCTTTTCCACAAAGTACGACTACCTTGTGGATTGTATCGACCTGGTGTCCTGCAAACTGGACCTGATCGAGACCGCCATCACCCGAAACATCCCCATTCTCTCTGCCCTTGGGACCGGCAACAAGCTGGACCCCTCCCTGTTCCGCATCGGGGACATCTCCAAAACCGAGGGCTGTCCCTTGGCTCGGGTGGTCCGCAAGGAGCTGCGGGCCAGAGGTATCCACCACCACCGGGTGCTGTGGTCCCCGGAGGAACCCAAGGCAGCCACCCAGCATGAGGCTCCTCCCCCCGGCCGCCGCTCCGTCCCCGGCAGCGTAGCCTGGGTGCCCCCAGTAGCGGGGCTCATGATGGCCGGCGACGTGGTACTCACGCTGTCCGGTCTGCAACCCGTATAAAAACATCCCTCCGCCGGCAAACTAAGGCCAACGGAGGGATGTTTTTTGCGTCAGAATCATGGAACATGGCTCCGCCCCGCTCTGGCAGGAGGGGCGGCGGGCTTAGTCAACGGTTTTTTCGGGGGCGGGGGCGGTATGGTGCTGGTCCCCCTGCTGGCAGGCTGGTGCGGCCTGGGACAGCGGAAGGCTTTCGCCACCTCAGTCGCCATCATTCTGCCCATGTGTGCCCTGTCCGCCGCCATCTATCTGTTCCGGGGCGGCGTGGATTTGTGGATGGCACTGCCCTATCTGGTGGGGGGCTTGCTGGGCGGTCTCCTGGGCGGGAGGCTGTTTCGGCGTATGAATATGGTGTGGCTCCGACGGCTCTTTGCCCTGCTGCTGCTCTACGGCGGGGTAAAGGCCCTGTTCTTCTGATGGGCTGGCTGACCGCCATTCTGGCAGGGGCTCTTACCGGCATCCTGTCCGGCTTTGGGGTTGGAGGCGGCACCCTGCTGCTCATCTATCTGACCACCTTTGCCGGTATCGCCCAAAACCAGGCTCAGGGCATCAACCTGCTCTACTTTCTGCCCTCGGCCGCCGCAGCTCTGCCCGCCCACATCAGGAACGGTTATGTGGAAAAGCCGGTTCTGCTCCCCGCCATCCTCACCGGCCTTGTGTGCGCGGCTCTGGCCGCCTGGGCGGCCACCGGACTGGACACCGCTCTGCTGCGCCGCTGCTTTGGAGGATTTCTCCTGGTAGTGGGCTTGCGGGAGCTGTTCCGGAAAGGGTAGGTGTTCCTTATCCTCTGGCCCGCTTGAAGGTGAGGTAGCCCTCCAGGATCAGGGTGGCCGCAACAGCATCCACTGTCTTCTTGTGGTTTTTCATCTTCTTGCCCGAGGCGTGGAGGATGTTGTGGGCCTCCACGGTGGTGCGCCGCTCATCCCACAGCACCGGCTTCAGGCCGCAGGTCTCTTCCACCTGGGCGGCAAAGGCCTTGTACAGCTCCGCCCGGGGGCCCTCGGTGCCGTCCATATTCCGGGGAAACCCCATCACCAACTCGTCCACCTGGTGTTCCTTCACCAGCCGGGCCAGCTCCTCCGCCACCACATCCGCCTTGCGGCTGTGGATCACGGTGGTATAACCGGCCAGCAGGCCGGTGGGATCGGAGATGGCAACGCCCGTCCGGGCGTCGCCGTAATCAATGGCCATGATACGCAAGATCATCACTCCTTTTCTGCTTTCTACACTATACAAAAGGAATGAAGAAAAAACAAGTGGAAACTGCTTGACTTTGGTCTCATGCTGTGGTATAGTTTAGTTACCTATGAAAAAGGGCTCTTTTTTTGTGCGCATTTTTACGGTGTGATGACGTGCGAAACCCTTCCCTCCGCGTGAGACATAGGGAGGCAAATGTGCCGAATCCGCACCGTGACGTTCCATCCGGCAGCGTTTCGCCGCCGGTACGTGCTGGATTCGGCCTGCGGCCGCATCCGGCATTTTTGCTGTTATGCGGTCAAACAATGAAGGAGGTGCCGAACATGGCGAAGGCCGGCAACCGGGTGAAGATCACCCTGCGCTGCTCCGAGTGCAAGCAGCGGAACTATAACACCAACAAGAACAAGAAGAACACTCCCGACCGTCTGGAATTGAAGAAGTACTGCCCCTTCTGCAGAAAGCACACGGTCCACAACGAGACCAAGTAATGAGCTCTGCAAGACGGCTCAGAAGAAAGAAGGGTTAAACGGAATGTCTGAAAACGAGAAGCTCGAGCAGACCAAGCCCGCCAAGTCCGAGAAGAAGAAGGACGCCAAGGCGGACAAAAAGCCCGGCTTCTTCGCCCGCATCGGCAAGTGGTTCAAGGAACTCAAGAGCGAGCTGAAGAAGGTCCAGTGGCCCACCAAGAAACAGACCATTAACAACACCGTGATCGTCATTCTCTGCTGTATCGTCGTTGGGATCTGCATCTGGGTGTTCGACGCCCTCGCCGGCTCCGTGATTCGTGCCCTGTTGGATCTGTTTGGCAAGGGTTAAGGTGTAGAAGATGGCTGAGAACGCGAAATGGTATGTGGTGCATACCTATTCCGGCTATGAAAACACCGTGGCCGCCAGCATCGAAAAGGCAGTGGAGAACCGCGGCCTGCGGGACCTCATTTTTGAGGTCAGTATCCCTCTGGAGACCGTTACCGAAATCACGGACAACGGCCCCAAGACCGTAGAGCGCAAGGTATTTCCCGGCTATGTGCTGGTCAAAATGGTCCTGACCGACGAGACCTGGCATCTGGTACGCAACGTGCGCGGCGTCACCGGATTTGTGGGCTCCGGCAACAAGGCCATCCCCCTCTCTGACGAAGAGATCGCCGCTCTGGGCGTGGAAAAGCGCGAGGTAGTGGTGAACTACCAGGTAGGCGACAACGTCAAGATCATCAATGGCGCCCTGGAATCCTTCCTGGGTACCGTGGAGGAGATCGATCTGGACCGCAGCAAGGTCCGGGTGGTAGTCTCCATGTTCGGTCGTGAAACTCCCGTGGAGCTGGAACTGGACGAGGTCGAGCCAGTCGAATAAGTCTCCGGGCACGGCCCCTTTCCCCCGCACGTGGGAGGGACTGCACAGCAGTTCCGCTTCCAACCACATTTATCGTAGGAGGTGCTGTTTCAAATGGCACAGAAAATTACTGGTTATGTGAAACTTCAGATTCCCGCCGGCAAGGCGACTCCCGCGCCCCCCGTCGGTCCTGCCCTTGGTCAGCACGGCATCAACATTGCCGCCTTCACCAAGGAGTTCAACGAGCGCACTAAGAACGATGTGGGCCTGATCATCCCCGTGGTGATCACCGTTTACGCCGACCGTTCTTTCACCTTTATCACCAAGACTCCTCCCGCCGCCGTCCTCATCAAGAAGGCCTGCAACATCGAGTCCGGCTCCGGTGTGCCCAACAAGACCAAGGTGGCCACCATCAGCAAGGAAGATGTGCGCAAGATCGCCGAGACCAAGATGCCTGACCTGAACGCGGCCAGCATCGACGCGGCTATGAGCATGATCGCCGGCACTGCCCGCTCCATGGGCATCGTGGTGGGCGACTAAGCCGAAGGAGGGAATAGAGCAATGTTTAGAGGCAAGAAATATCAGGAGAGCGCCAAGCTCATCGACAAGGGCGCTCTGTACGATACCGCTGAGGCCATGGAGCTGGTGGTTAAGACCGCTCCCGCCAAGTTCGACGAGACCGTTGAGCTGCACGTGAAGCTGGGCGTTGACTCCCGTCACGCCGACCAGCAGGTCCGCGGCGCCATCGTTCTCCCCCACGGCACCGGCAAGACCCAGCGCGTGCTGGTCTTCGCCAAGGGCGACAAGGCTGAGGCTGCTAAGGCTGCCGGCGCCGACTTCGTGGGCGAGATGGACATGGTTGAGAAGATCCAGAAGGAGAACTGGTTCGACTACGATGTGGTCGTGGCTTCTCCCGACATGATGGGTGTTGTGGGCCGTCTGGGTAAGGTCCTGGGCCCCAAGGGCCTGATGCCCTCCCCCAAGGCCGGCACCGTCACCCCCGACGTGGCCAAGGCTGTTACCGAGATCAAGGCCGGTAAGGTTGAGTACCGTCTGGACAAGACCAACATCATCCACTGCCCCATCGGCAAGGTCTCCTTCGGCGCTGAGAAGCTGACCGAGAACTTCAACGCTCTGATGGGCGCCATCATCAAGGCTAAGCCCTCCGCTGCCAAGGGTCAGTACATTCGCTCCTGCGTGTGTGCTTCCACCATGGGCCCCGGCGTGAAGATCAACGGCGCTAAGCTGATGTAATTAAGAAGCGCGGAGCACCCGGGAGCAGGGCAACAGCGAAGCACGCAGGCCGAAAAACAGGCTGGGCACAACCCAGCGGTATTTTCGGCGGAGTACTGAGCAGTTGCCCGTCGCGGAGGGTGTGCAGCGTGACAACAGACAAAATGGGGAGCAGGTTTTCCTGCTCCCCGTTTTTCTCACTCTTTTCCCCAGGATACTCACAAAAAAGTGATCATTTTTCAAAAAAGCACTTGACATCCTCGGGGTTCTATTGTATACTATCAGTCGTGTTCAAAGACAGCAGGCGGCGCAAGCCGTAAGTCCTGCCGAGAATGCAGCCACAACGGAATGAATTTCTTTGTGCTGTTTTCGCTGCTTTGAATGCGAAAACAGCTTTTTTGTTGCGTGACTGCATCGGAAAAGTTGAACTCAAATTCAACGGAGGTGAATCCAAATGCCTAACGCAAAGGTTCTCAGTGAGAAGCAGGCCATCGTGGCTGAGCTGACCGAGAAGCTGCAGAACGCCGCCAGCGGCGTGCTTGTGGACTATAAGGGCATCACTGTGGCCGAGGACACCGCTCTGCGCGCCGAGTGCCGCAAGAACGAGCTGGACTACGCCGTGGTGAAGAACACCCTGGTGCGTTTCGCCATCAACAACGTGGGTCTGAACGAGATGGATGACGTGCTCAACGGCACCACTTCTCTGGCTCTGTCCCACGGCGATCCCATCGCTCCCATGCGTGTGATCAACAAGTTCGCCAAGCAGTTCAACGGTGCTAAGTTCACCATCAAGGCCGGCTTTATGGACGGCAAGGTCCTGTCCATGGACGAGATCATGGCTCTGGCTGAGCTGCCCTCCAAGGAGGTCCTGCAGGCTCAGGTCCTGGGCACCATGCTGGCTCCCATCACCAGCCTGGCCATCGTCATCAAGGCCATCTGCGAGCAGAAGGGCGGCTCTGTCGAGGCTGCCGAGTCCGCCGAAGCTGCCGCCGAGTAATTCCCCGCACCATTCTGTATCAATTATAATTTATTTAGGAGGTTACCTATCATGGCTTCTGAGAAAATCACTGCCCTCATTGAAGAGGTTAAGGGTCTGACTGTTCTGGAGCTCTCCGAGCTCGTGCACGCTCTGGAGGACGAGTTCGGCGTTTCCGCCGCTGCTATGGCTGCTCCCGCCGCTGGCGGCGCTGCTGCTCCCGCTGCTGAGGAGAAGACCGAGTTCGACGTGGTGCTGGCTGAGGTCGGCGCCGAGAAGATCAAGGTCATCAAGGCTGTCCGTGAGATCACCGGCCTGGGCCTGGCTGAGGCCAAGGCTGCTGTCGAGGCTGCCCCCAAGGCTATCAAGGAGGGTGTCTCCAAGGACGAGGCCGAGGAGCTGAAGAAGAAGCTGGAAGAGGTCGGCGCCAAGGTGGAGCTGAAGTAATTCCGCTTTCCAATCGGATGAAAAAGACCTGCCGCATTTGCGGCAGGTCTTTTTTTACCGGGCCGGGAATTTCCCGGCCCGGTTTTGCTTTAGTCAAAGATCAGAGTAGCGAAGTAGTCCTCCGGGGTCTCCGCCCGGCGGATCAGCCTGGTGGAGCCGTCCTCCTGCAGGAGCACCTCGGCGGAGCGCAGCTTGCCGTTATAGTTGTAGCCCATAGAGAAGCCGTGGGCGCCGGTGTCATGGATCACCAGCAGGTCTCCCCGCTCCACCTCCGGCAGCATCCGGTCGATGGCAAACTTGTCGTTGTTCTCGCACAGGCCGCCGGTGACATCATACTTGTGGTCACAGGGGGCGTCCTCCTTGCCCATAACAGTGATATGGTGGTAGGCGCCGTACATGGCAGGGCGCATCAGGTTGGCGGCACAGGCGTCCACGCCCACATATTCCTTGTAGGTGCGCTTGAAGTGGAGCACCTTGGTAACCAGGCAGCCGTTGGGCCCCAGCATGAAGCGGCCCAGCTCGGTGTAGATGGCCACATCCCCCATGCCCGCGGGCACCAGGATCTGCTCAAACTGCTTGCGCACCCCCTCACCAATGGCGGCAATGTCGTTGGCGGGCTGGTCGGGCTTATAGGGGATACCCACTCCGCCGGACAGGTTGATGAAGCAGATATCACAGCCCGTCTCCTGCTCCAACTCCACCGCCAGCTGGAACAGGATGCCCGCCAGGGTGGGATAGTACTCATTGGACAGGGTGTTGGAGGCCAGGAAGGCGTGGATGCCGAACCGCTTGGCTCCCATGGCCTTCAGCTTTTTAAAGCCCTCAAAGAGCTGCTCCCGGGTGAAGCCGTACTTGGAGTCGCCGGGGGTATCCATCACCTGGAAGCCCTCGGTAGATGCGCCGATGGTGAAGGTACCGCCGGGGTTGAAGCGGCAGGAGATGGTCTCGGGGATATATCCGATAGTCTCCTTGAGAAAATCAATGTGGGTGAAGTCATCCAGATTGATAGTAGCCCCCAGCTGGGCGGCCAGCTTGAAATCCTCCGCCGGGGTATCGTTGGAGGAAAACATGATCTCCGGCCCGGTGAGACCGCAGCGCTGGGAGAGCATCAGCTCGGTGAGGGAGGAGCAGTCGGCGCCGCAGCCCTCCTCCCGCAGGATCTTCAAAATGGCAGGATTGGGGGTAGCTTTCACGGCAAAATATTCTTTAAAGCCCGGATTCCAGGCAAAGGCAGCTTTCAACCGCCGGGCATTTTCCCGGATGCCTTTTTCGTCATACAGGTGGAAGGGTGTGGGGTACTGCTGGGTGATGGAGCGCAGCTGCTCCGCTGTCACAAAGGGTCGTTTCATGGGGTCACCTTCTTATCTTTTGCTATTTACTATAGTAAAGTTTTTCCTTTCTGTCAATGGACAGATGGTGAGGGATTTTTCCATCTTCCCTTTTATTCTTTAGAAATTTACCCAAAAGGAAAGAATTTTATGCCCTTGTCTTGCAGATACTATTGTAAACTGGTATAATGATTTGAATTATAGTGCGGGGTAGGAGGTGTTCGTCATGAAGATAGCGACGGCGATGTTGCACGGCGGACACCTTTGGAAAGGCGATTGCTTTTTCTTTGGAAAAGGCAGTTGCTTTTTTTCTGCCCACAGCAGAGAGAGGAGATTGTTATGAGTCAGAATCCCAATCCCGGCAATGAGCCCATCCGGGATGCCCGTGTCCTGGGCCGCCCCAAGATGCTCATCCTGGGCCTGCAGCATATGTTCGCCATGTTCGGCGCCACCGTGCTGGTCCCCATCCTGGTCCAGGCCTACGGCCTGCCCCTGTCCATTCAGACCACCCTGTTCTTTGCCGGCATCGGCACCCTGTTCTTCCACATCTGCACCAAGCTGAAGGTCCCCGCCTTCCTGGGCTCCTCCTTCGCCTACCTGGGCGGCTTTGAGGCCATGGCCAAGCTGGACGCAGGCAAATACGCCGGTATGGACCCGGCCGTCAAACTGCAATACGCCTGCGGCGGCATTGTGGTGGCCGGCCTGCTCTATGTGGTGCTGGCCATCGTTATCAAAGTGGTGGGCGTGCGCCGGGTGATGCGCTTCCTGCCCCCTGTGGTCACCGGTCCCATCATCATCCTCATCGGACTGAACCTGGCTCCCTCCGCCATTTCCAACGCCTCCACCTGCTGGTGGCTGGCTATTGTGGCTATGGCCATCATTATCATCGCCAACATCTGGGGCAAAGGCATGATTAAAATTATCCCCATCCTGCTGGGTGTGGTGGGCTCCTATATCGTAGCTGTCATTGCCAACGCCGTGGGCGCCACCGCCCTGGACACTGCCGGCAACGTGGTTCCCCTCATCGATTTCTCCGGTGTGGCCACCGCTGCCCCTGTGGGCCTGCAGCCCTTCTTCACCAACTTTACCGGCTCCATCGCCAAGTTTGACCTGACCTCCATCTTTGTCATGGCCCCCATCGCCATCGCCGCCATGATGGAGCACATCGGCGATATGTCCGCCATCTCCGCTACCGTGGGTCAGAACTTCATCGAAAATCCTGGTCTGCACCGCACCCTCATCGGCGACGGCATCGCCACCTCTCTGGCCGGTCTGTTCGGCGGCCCCGCCAATACCACTTACGGCGAGAACACCGGCGTGCTGGTGCTCTCCCGTGTGTATGACCCCAAGGTGGTCCGTCTGGCCGCTATTTACGCAGTGATTCTGTCCTTCTCCCCCGCCTTTGCCGCCATCGTCAACTCCATTCCCACCGCTATCATCGGCGGCGTGTCCTTCATTCTCTACGGCATGATCTCTGCTATCGGCGTGCGCAACGTGGTGGAAAACCGGGTGGACTTTACTAACTCCCGGAACCTGATTATCGCCGCCGTCATTCTGGTGTGCGGTCTGGGCTTCTCCAACGGCATCACCTTCTCCATCGGTGAGGCCCATGTTACCCTCACCAACCTGGCCATCGCCGCCATTGCCGGTATCGCTCTCAACGCCATCCTGCCCGGCAAGGACTATGAGTTCGGCTCCGACGTCACCGAGGGCCGTTCCGGCGACTTCGGCCGGTACTGAGCCCATCCAAAGCAACCGCAGCCGCCTGCTGCGGTTGTTTTTTGCTCATTCTGACCTTATTATATTTTTTATATCTGGCGTTTGAATAAAGGTCAGTCCAGCGCTATAATCAAGGCAAAGAGAAAGAACAAAGGAAGTGTTCTCCATGCGATCCCGTTCCAATTCTACGCTGAAAATCGCCGTTTTGGCCATGATGGCCGCTCTGGTGTTTGCCAGCAACTACCTTCGCATCACCATGCCCATCGCCATCGGAGGCAATACCTCCTTTACCCTGGCCAACATCATGTGCTGTCTGTCGGGCCTGCTGCTGGGCCCCATCGGCGGTCTGGCCTCCGGTCTGGGCTCCGCCCTGTATGACCTGACCAATCCCCTGTTTGTCTCCGAGTGCTGGCTTACCTTCCTGACCAAGGGCGCCATGGGCCTGGGCGCCGGTCTGGTGATGTGGAAGGCCTCTCACCGGGAGGAGCCCACCTATCCCCGCTGCCTGTCCGGCGCGGCTCTGGGCTGCGTGATCTACTATATTCTCTACTTTGCCAAGAGCTACTTCTATAACGGCCTGCTGGTGGACGGCCTGACCCCCACCGTGGCGCTGGCCACCCTGCCGCTGAAGGTACCCGCCTCCATCTTCAATGCGGTACTGGCTCTGGTAGCCGCTCCCCTGCTGTGCGTGCTCATCCGCAGCGCTCTGAAGCGCTCCCACCTGAAGCTGGCCTGATTCCTGCATAAAAAATGCCCGCTGCCTTTGCAGCGGGCATTTCTTATGCTTTTACAGGACGGCCTTGATGCGCTCCACAGCCTGACGGGTGGCCTCAGCCTCACCAAAGGCGGTAAGACGGATATAGCCCTCGCCGCTGGGACCGAAGCCGGCGCCGGGGGTGGTGACCACATTGGCCTTCCGAAGCAGCTTGTCGAAGAAATCCCAGGAGCCCATCCCGTCTGGGGTGCAGGCCCAGATGTAGGGAGAGTTCTCCCCGCCGGACACGGTGAGACCGGCAGCGGCCAGGCCCTCCCGGATGACCCTGGCGTTGTTCAGGTAGTAGTCGATGGTCTCTTTCACCTGAGCGCGGCCCTCGGGGCTGTACACGGCCTCAGCGCCCCGCTGGACCACATAGGGCACCCCGTTGAACTTGGTGCACTGGCGGCGGTTCCACAGGCCGTTGAGGGCAGTACCATTGCGCTCCAGATCCTTGGGGATCACGGTATAGGCACAGCGGGTGCCGGTGAACCCGGCAGTCTTGGAGAAGGAGCGGAACTCGATGGCACAGGTACGGGCCCCCTCGATCTCAAAAATGGAGTGGGGAATGGCGGGATCGGTGATGAAGGCCTCGTAGGCGCTGTCAAAGAGGATGACGGCGCCGGTGGCGTTGGCGTGGTCCACCCAGGCTTTCAGCTGCTCCCGGGTGGCCACAGCACCGGTGGGATTGTTGGGGAAGCACAGGTAGATCAGATCCACCTTCTGCTCCGGAATGGCGGGAGAGAAGCCGTTCTCCGCCACGCAGGGCATATAGACCAGGTTGCTCCACCGGCCGGTAGCGGCGTCGTAGTCCCCGGCCCGGCCAGCCATGGCATTGGTGTCCACATACACGGGGTACACCGGGTCGCACACCGCCACCACGTTGTCAATGCCAAAGATATCGCCGATGTTGCCGCAGTCGCTCTTGGCACCGTCGGACACAAAGATCTCATCGGGCTGGATATCCACGCCCCAAGCCTTATAGTCGTGCTCCGCAATGGCCTGCCGCAGGAAATCGTAGCCCTGCTCCGGGCCGTAGCCGTGGAAGCCCTGGGCGGTGGCCATCTCGTCCACCGCCTTGTGCATGGCGGCGGTAACGGCGGCAGGCAGAGGCCGGGTCACGTCGCCGATGCCCAGCCGAATCAGGGTCCGGTCCGGATTGGCCTCACTGTAGGCCGCCACCCGGCGGGCAATTTCAGAAAACAGATAGCTGCCGGGCAGCTTGTTGAAATTTGCATTGATGGTTGCCATTTTACTCTCTCCTTTGCGTTAAACAGGGTATTCCCCTTCAAAGATCGTATTGGCCGGTCCTGTCATGATCATTTCCATTTCATCTTTCGGCCACTCCAGTTCCAGCACGCCGCCGGGCAGCTCCACAGCCGCCCGTCTGCCGCACTTGCCCTGGACTACCGCCGCTGCCAGAGCGGCACAGGCCCCGGTACCGCAGGCCAGCGTTTCCCCGCTGCCCCGCTCCCATACCCGCATCACCAGCCGGTCCGGAGCCGCACAGCGGACAAACTCGGTGTTGACGCCTCCGGGAAAGGCGTCATGGCGCTCAAAGCAGGGACCCAGTTTTTCCAGGTCCAGCTCCTCCGGCCGCTCCACAAAGAGAACGGCGTGGGGATTGCCCATGGACACAGGGGTAATCTGCCACATACGTCCCCCCGCTGTCAGCTCCATGGCCGACCCGATCTGGGGGCGGCCCATATTGACCCGGACCGCCTTTACCATCCCGTCCTCCGTCAGCAGCTCCAGGGTACGCAGCCCGCCGCCGGTCTCGATGGTCAGGTTCTTTTTATGGGTCAGGCCCTTATCGTAGACGTATTTGCCCAGGCAGCGGATGCCGTTGCCGCACATCGCCCCTTCTGAGCCGTCGGCGTTGAACATCCGCATTCGGAAGTCGGCCCGGTCCGAGGGGCAGATACAGATGATACCGTCGCCGCCCACACCAAAGTGGCGGTCACTCATTCGCCGGGCCAGAGCGGGCAGATCCTCCGGCAGGCCCTCCAGGCCATTGAGGTAGATATAGTCGTTACCCAGACCCTCCATTTTGGTAAAGCGCATATGGCTCCTCCTGTCTGCAAATATGCAGCGGCGGCGGTCCCGTCCCGGACCGCCGCCGCGAGACTGCTTCGTCTCCTTCTACTCTATGCGCCTTACCAACGCTCCAGAATCATCCGGGCCGCCCGAGCCAGCTTGACGCCGTCTGCCATACTCTTCTTCTGGAGTATGCGGTGGGCCTCCTCCTCGCTGAGGCCCTCGCTCATCAGCTTGGCCTTGGCCTGGACAATGCAGTCCCGTTCCTCCTGACTGCGTCCAAGGGGCTGGGCATGGACCTGCGCCAGCAGCTCCTCCACCGCACCCAGCAGCTCACTGCGGGATGCCGGAGCACTCAGCCGCAGGATGTCCGGATTGCGCACCAGATCCAGCTGACTGCGGGATGCCACCATCAACATATGGCAGAAGGAGGGCAGATCCTCATACAGAAGCTCCGCGGGGCCATCGGCAAATTTGTAGCCGCATACCACGGCGGGCACCTGCTGCTCGTGGACGGTGCGGCGCACCTGGTCGGCGGAGGTACACAGCAGACAGGCTGCGGTACCCGACCGCTCCAGGATCTCCCGGATGCGCTTGCCGTTCTGAAGGCCAGCAAAAGCTACGATCACCTTTTCCATATCCGGTCAATTTCGCTGGGGTGGACAGGCGATCAATAGTTGATAATGTATCTTTCCCGCTCCCAGGAGGACACGCGGGTGCGGTATTCCTCCCACTCCTTCTTCTTGCCGTCCAGGTAGTTCTGGGCCACATGGCTGCCCAGGGTATCCAGGATCAGCTGATCGGCCTCCAGCTCGCGGATGGCCTCCTCCAGAGAGCCGGGCAGGGAATCGATGCCGTGAGCCTTCCGGGCGGCTTCGTCCATGGCATAGATGTTCTCGGTAATCTCAGCGGGAGGGGTAAGGCCCTTCTCGATGCCGTCCAGGCCGGCGGCCAGACACACAGCAAAGGCCAGGTAGGGGTTGCAGGCCGGATCGGGGGAGCGGAGCTCCACACGGGTGGACTGGCCCCGGGAGGCAGGGATGCGGATGAGGGCGGAGCGGTTGGAAGCGGACCAGGCCAGATAGCAGGGAGCCTCATAGCCGGGCACCAGCCGCTTGTAGGAGTTAACCAGGGGGTTGGTAATGGCGGCCATTCCCTTCACATGGGCCAGAATACCGGCAATGAAGGAGTAGGCCTCCTTGGACAGTCCCCGCTCGCCGTTGGGATCATAGAATACATTCTTGCCGTTGCGGAAGAGGGACATATTGGTGTGCATACCGGAGCCGGCCACACCGTAGATGGGCTTGGGCATAAAGGTGGCGTGGAGCCCGTTCTTCTGGGCCAGAGTCTTGACCGCCAGCTTGAAGGTCATGATGTTATCGGCGGCGTGGAGGGCCTCTTCGTACTTGAAGTCGATCTCATGCTGGCCCTCTGCACACTCGTGGTGGGAAGCTTCGATCTCAAACTTCATAGCCTCCAGGGCCAGGCAGATCTCCCGGCGGGTGGACTCGCCGTGGTCCAGGGGGCCCAGGTCAAAGTAGCTGGCCTCGTCGTTGGTCTTGGTGGTGGGCTTACCCTCGTCGTCGGTCTGGAACAGGAAGAACTCGGCCTCGGGACCCACATTGAAGGCGTCAAAGCCCATATCCTTGGCTTTCTGCAGGGCCCGCTTCAGTACATAGCGGGGATCGCCGGCGAAGGGGCTGCCGTCGGTATTGTGCACGTCGCAGATCAGCCGGGCCACCTTACCGTGATGGGGCTGCCAGGGGAATACCCGGTAGGATTTCAAATCCGGATAGAGGTACTGGTCGGACTCGTCGATACGGACAAAGCCCTCGATGGAGGAACCGTCGAACATACACTGATTGTTCACCGCCTTCTCGATCTGGGAGGCGGTAATAGCCACGTTCTTCAGTTGGCCGAAAATGTCGGTGAATTGCAGACGGATGAATTTCACGTCCTCTTCCCGTACCATGCGGATGATATCTTCTTTGGAGTGCGGCATGACAGGGGCCCCTTTCTCTCATCAAAATCATAGATTCAGATAGCAAAGAAGGCGCTCCGCCCCCCGGGCCGGAACGCCTTTGTTCACAACTGAAATTAGTATAAGTGCTTGCTCCGCTCCTGTCAAGGGAGTAGCCTACCAGAAAAAGATTTTTGTGGCAACAAGCAGGGGGGCCTGCTTTCGCCCCCCTCTTCCTTGTGCGGACAGCACAAACTCCACACAAAAGGGCGTTCTTTCCAGCTCTCAGGCTTTTATCCCGGCAAAATTTGTGCTAAAATGCAGACATTAGAACTGCCCCGTCCATAGACGGAGAAAGGGATGGTCAATACATGGAATATCGGATCGAACGGGACAGCATGGGCGAGATGCAGGTGCCCGCCGACCGCTACTGGGGCGCTCAGACCCAGCGCAGCTACCAGAACTTCAAGATCGGCACGGAGCGGATGCCCCAGGAGATTATCCATGCCTTTGGCATCCTGAAAAAGGCCGCCGCCATGGCCAACCACAGCCTGGGCAAGCTGGACGAGGAAAAGCTGAATGTGATCTCCCAGGCCTGTGACGAGGTGATTGCCGGCAAGCTGGACGGCCACTTCCCCCTGGTGGTATGGCAGACCGGCAGCGGCACCCAGTCCAACATGAACGTCAACGAGGTGGTGGCCAACCGGGGCAATGAGCTGGCGGGCAAAAAGCTGCTCCACCCCAATGACCACGTCAATATGTCCCAGTCCTCCAACGACACCTTCCCCACCGCCATGCACATTGCCGCTGCGGTGGAACTGGAGGACAAGCTCTTCCCCGCTCTGGACGCCCTCATCTCCACCTTTAAGCGCTTGGAGGGGGAAAATCAGGACGTGGTGAAGAGCGGCCGCACCCATCTCCAGGACGCGGTTCCCATCACCGTGGCCCAGGAGATCAGCGGCTGGCGCTCCAGCCTGGAGAAGGACAAGGCCCTGCTGGAGCTGGCCCTGCCTCCCCTCCACGAGCTGGCCCTGGGCGGCACCGCTGTAGGAACTGGCCTCAACGCCCCCAAGGGTTTCGACACCGCCGTGGCTCAGGCGGTGAGCCAGCTCACCGGCAAGCCCTTTGTCACCGCTCCTAACAAGTTCCACGCCCTCACCAGCAAAGACGAGCTGGTCTTTGCCCATGGCGGCCTGAAGGCTCTGGCCGCCGACCTGATGAAGATCGCCAACGACGTGCGCTGGCTGTCCTCCGGCCCCCGGTGCGGCCTGGGCGAGCTCCATATTCCCGAGAATGAGCCCGGCTCCTCCATCATGCCCGGCAAGGTCAACCCCACCCAGTGCGAGGCGGTGACCATGGTGGCCGTTCAGGTCATGGCCAACGATGTGGCAGTGGGTATGGCCGCCTCCCAGGGCAACTTTGAGCTCAACGTATTTATGCCGGTGTGCATCTACAACTTCCTCCAGTCGGTGCGGCTGCTGGCTGACGCCATGGACTCCTTCAACCGCAACTGCGCCGTGGGCATCACCGCCAACCGGGACAAGTGCCGCCACAACCTGCACAACTCCCTGATGCTGGTCACCGCCCTCAATCCCTACATCGGCTATGACAACGCCGCCAAGACCGCCAAGAAGGCCCACGCCGAGGGGATCTCCCTGAAGGAGGCCTGCGTCAGCCTAGGCTTCCTGACGGCGGAGCGGTTTGACGAAGTATTCCATCCGGAAGAAATGGTTTAAGAAAGAAGGCTTTTTCATGGATATCAATCAGCAGGCTCTGGACCTCCACTATCAGCTCCAGGGCAAGATCGAAGTGATCTCCCGCAAACCCATCCAGACCCGTGAGGACCTGTCCCTGATGTACACCCCCGGCGTGGCTGAGCCCTGCCGGGTCATCGCCAAGGACTATGAGCAGTCCTTCCGCCTCACCCGCCGGAGCAATCTGGTGGCCGTCATCACCGATGGCTCGGCTGTGCTGGGCCTGGGGGACATCGGCCCCGCTGCCGGTATGCCGGTGATGGAGGGCAAGTGCGCCCTGTTCAAGGAGTTCGGCGGGGTAGATGCCTTCCCCATCTGCGTGGACACCAAGGATGTGGACAAGCTGGTGGAGACCATCGCCCTCATCTCCAAGAGCTTCGGCGGCATCAATCTGGAGGACATCGCCGCCCCCCGCTGCTTTGAGGTGGAGCGCCGCCTGAAAGAGGTGTGCGATATCCCCGTGTTCCACGACGACCAGCACGGCACCGCTATCGTGGTGGCCGCCGCCATGCTCAACGCCGCAAAAGTCACCGGCAAGACCCTGGGCCAGATGAAGATCATCATCAACGGCGCCGGAGCCGCCGGCATTGCCATCGGCAAGCTGCTCATCTCCATGGGCTTCGGCAACATCGTCATGTGCGACTTGGGCGGCATCATCTGCGAGGGCGATGAAGGCCTCAACGCCGGTCAGGAGGAGATCTCCCATATCTCCAATCTGAACCGCGAGCACGGCACCCTGGCCGATGCCCTCAAGGGAGCCGACGCTTTCGTAGGCGTGTCCCGGCCCAACCTGGTCACCGCCGAGATGGTCTCCACCATGAACCAGGGCATCGTCTTTGCCATGGCCAACCCCACCCCCGAGATCATGCCCGATGAGGCCAAGAAGGGCGGCGCCGTCGTCATCGGCACCGGCCGCTCCGACTTCCCCAACCAGATCAACAACGTTCTGGTATTCCCCGGCATCTTCAAGGGCGCCCTGGCCGTCCGGGCCAAGGAGATCACCGAGGGTATGAAGATCCGGGCCGCCAAGGCTCTGGCCGCCCTGGTGAAAGACGACCAGCTCAGCGCCGAGTACATCCTGCCCTCCGCCCTGGACAAGACCGTGGCCGACGCTGTGGCCGACGCCGTGGCCCAGGAGGCCAGAGAGCAGGGCATCGCCCGCATCTAAGCGCGTTCCAAACAGAAAACCCCCGTTCCGCCAAAGCGGAACGGGGGTTGTTTTGCGCCGTCAATCAGCCGCTTCCTCAGCGGTTGCGATTGAAAATCTTGAAGATATCGTCGAAGGGATCGTCCTCCGCGGGAGCGGCAGGCGCCTCCTGACCGGCAGCGGGCTGCTGGACAGGCTGGGCCACGGCCTTCTTCTCCGCAGCGGCGGTGAAGGGCTTGTTGGGCATGGCGCCCTCCAGCTCCTCAAAGCCGGTAGCAATAACGGTAACCCGGATCTCATCCTCCAGGGTGTCGTCGAAGGCGGCACCGAAGATGATGAGAGCGTCGGGATGGGCGGCCTGCTGCACCAGGTTGGCAGCGGTCTCCACTTCCTCCAGGCCGATGTCCACGGAGCCGGTAACATTGACCAGCACACCCTTGGCGCCGTTGATGGAGGTCTCCAGCAGGGGGCTGGAAATGGCCATCTTGGCGGCCTCCTCGGCCTTGTTCTTGCCGGCGGCCCGGCCAACGCCCATGTGAGCCATACCGGCATTCTGCATGACGGCGGTCACGTCGGCAAAGTCCAGATTGATGAAGCCGGTATTCTTGATCAGGTCAGAGATGGACTGCACCGCCTGGCGCAGCACATCATCGGCGATCTCGAAGGCATTCTGGAAGGTGATCTTCTGATCGGTGGCAAACTTCAGCCGCTCGTTTGGGATGATCACCAGGCTGTCCACCCGGGTGCGCAGCTCCTCAATGCCCTTTTCCGCCTGCATCATACGCCGGCGGCCCTCAAAGTTGAAGGGCTTGGTGACCACACCCACGGTGAGGATACCCATCTCCTTGGCAATGTCGGCTACGATGGGAGCCGCACCGGTGCCGGTGCCGCCGCCCATACCAGCGGTGATGAACACCATGTCGGCGTCCTCCAGTGCCTTGGAAATCGCGTTGCGGCTCTCCTCGGCGGACTTACGGCCCACCTCGGGGTCGCTGCCCGCGCCCTGACCGCCGGTGAGCTTTTCACCGATCTGAATCTTAAAGGTCGCGCTGGAAACGGCAAGCGCCTGCTTGTCCGTATTCACAGCGATAAAATCAACACCCTTGGTTCCGGATTTCACCATCCGGTTGACTACGTTGTTGCCGCCGCCGCCGACACCGATCACCTTGATCGTGACCACATTATCCGGCCCGGTGTCCAGTCCAAACGCCATAACTGCTCCTCCTATGTAGAACGTATTCGTGAAATACACACGTAGAAAAGGCAGGACCTGTTATCTTTGGTCCTCCTTGTGGGAAGATACTATATCTAGTTGATTTATTGTATCTCTCTTTTGCTTCGAGGTCAATAGTTCCCGCCGGATTTTAGCAAAGTTTTGGAACATACGGGTGCCAAAGACCACCACTGCCGCCAGGTACAGAGGGATGCCCAATTTCTGCCCCAACCAGGTGAGAAAAGCGGCGATGGCGGCGTTTCCGATGGTGCCCGACAGGAACACCGACAGCCGGAACTGTTTTTCCAGCCGGGCGCAGTAGCCGCCCAGGGCGGAGTCCAGCGCCGCCAGCAGTCCGGCGGCCACATAGAGGGAATATTGACTGGGAATGGTCCAGGGCACCAGAATGCCCACCAGCACACCCACCAGCAAACCGATCAATTCCAGCATTTACTCGCCCCCCTCTTCGCTCTCCGGCACCACAGTGTGGGCATATTGATACTCCACCGTGCCGTTGTACTTGGGGATGAGCAGCAAGTCGCTGGCTGTCACCTTCACCGAAATTCCCCACTGGCTCAGCACATCCACCACGCCGTTGCGCATGGTAAGCGCGCTGTACAGGGTATCCGGGTCGCCGATGGCAAAGATCACATAGGGGGCGGCATACCGACGGCCATTCACCGTCACCACCGCGCCGGTACAGCGGATCTCACTGTTGGCCAGCAACCGCTCCCCGTTGAGGGAGATGGCCTCCGCCCCAGCGGAGCGCAGCTCGTTGACCACCGACAGCAGGTCGTTGTCGTGAATGAGATAGTCCGCCTCTTCACCGGTCACATTGCTCTGGGTGGAGTCCTCCAGGATCACGGTAACACCCGGCCCCTCCACATCGGTGCGGCCGGCGGTGATCTCCAGCTGTTCCACTTCCTTCCGCAGGGCCTCGCTGCCCTCGTCGCCGGAGGCCGCCTGGTCCCGGTAAATGGCAAGCTCGCCCTGCAGCTGGGCCACCTGATCCTCCAGGGCGTCGTTCTGCTTGCTCTGCTCGTTATACAGCTCCTGCAGGGTCTCCAAGCGGCTGGCATTGGTGGCGTCCGCCGCACCGGTGAGCTGGACCGTCCGCAGCTGTGCTGCCAACAGATAGCCCACGATGATGCACACCACCACCACAGCAAACTCGCCTTTGTTGCGTCGTTTCTTTTCTGCCATGAAATACTCCTTGCTCTTATTGCTCCGGCGCCTGTTCCGGTACCGTGGGCGTATGGGACGGCTGGGCCGGCGCCTCCGGCTGGACCGATTCCTCCGGTTGCACGGATTCCTCCGGAGGAGTTGTGGTCTCCGTCTGGGTCTCTCCGCCAGAGCTCTCCGGCTGCTGCGTGGGCTCCGTGGGAACCTCCAGGGGACTCCAACCCTCTGGCAGCCACCGCTCAGGCAGCAGGTGGATCTTCCGCTCATCATAGTTCTGGTCCAGGGTACCTGTCCGGGGCAGGCCCCGCTCATCCATGGTCTCCAGGGCCAGCTTCAACTCATAGGTCTCCTCGTCAAAGTCGCCGTTCATAGGGAATACCACCGTCAGATTTTCGCCGTAGCCGAAGCGGATCTCATTGCCGGAGGACAGATCGATAAAGCTCTTCAGGCTTCCTGTCATCACCCGGCTGCGAATGGCCTTCAAAAAGGCCTGGAGCCGCTCCAGCTTGTCCTGCTGCTCAAGGGCCACGGTGAGCACATTGCCCACCGTTGGGTTGACCGGGTCCAGGCCCAGCACCTGGGGCTTGCCCTGGACCAGAACGGCATCTCCTACCTCCAGCAGCTTGCACTTGTCGTCCAGCAGCCAGTAACTGCCGCCGCTCTCTACCCAGGCTACACCGGTGCTCTCCGTCACCTCAAAAATCAGGGTGTCGGGCAATTTTCGGCTGATGGCCACGTCATCCACATAGGGCAGCTGAGTCAAAATCCGGTCGGCGATCTGGTACTTGTTCAGCGTGAACAGGTTGTCCCCCTTCTCCACGCCGGCGGCCGCCAGGATCTCCTCCTGGGTATAGCGGGAATTGCCCGCCACCACCATGGTGTTCACCCGGAAAAAGATGATGCAGCCTACCAAAATGGCGGCAAAGATGAGCAGAATGGACAGCAGCTTATAGAGGACGCCAAAGCGCCCCCGATTCCGCCGCCGTCTTTTTCTGTTCCGTCTTGCCGCCATTGTGCCGTTCTCCTGTTCTTTTTTCTCCATCCTCGCACAGAATGGTTGATTCTTTGCTAAGAAATTCTTACGATTTCCTCAAACTTATCTCACACCCGCCGGATCTGGGCCCCCAGCCGCTGCAAATCGTACTCCAGAGACTGATAGCCCCGGTCGATATGGTGCAAACCGGTGACGGTGGTGATTCCCTCCGCCCCCAGAGCGGCCACCACCAGAGCGGCCCCGCCCCGCAGGTCGGAGGCCATGACCGTGGCGCCGTGAAGCCCGGACACCCCGTACACCACCGCCACCCGGCCCTCCACCCGAATGTCCGCCCCCATACGGATGAGCTCATCCACATGGCGGTACCGGCTTTCAAACATATTTTCCACAAAGACCGTACAGCCGGTTCCGCCTGCCAGGGCCGCCATCAAAGGGGCCTGGGCATCTGTGGGAAAGCCGGGATAGGGCGCCGTCCGCACCGGACGCACTCCCTTCAGCACGCCGTCACTCCCAAGGCAGATCCGGTCCACCTCACTGTGTACCTGGCAGCCGGCCTCTTTCAGCACTGCCGTCACCGTGGACAGGGTGCGCCAGTCTACGCCGGTTACCTCTACGTCGCCTCCCGCGGCGGCAGCCGCCGCCAGGTAGGTGGCAGCCACGATCCGGTCACCCATCACCCGATAGGCTCCGCCGTGGAGGGGGATGCCCCCTTCCACCGTAATGACCGAGCTGCCCGCCCCCCGGACCTGGGCGCCCAAAGCCTGCAAAAAGCCCTGGAGGTCCACAATCTCCGGTTCCCGGGCGGCGTTGGTGATGGTGGTAGTGCCCTGGGCGCACACTGCCGCCAGCATGGCGTTCTCGGTGGCCCCCACGCTGGGCAGAGAGAGGACGATGTCCGCGCCCCGCAGCCTGCCGGAACAGGAAAGTCCCCCTTCCCGGTCCTCCACCCTGCCCCCCAGGGCACGGATGGCAGCCAGATGCAGGTCAATGGGGCGGGGTCCCAGCTCACAGCCGCCGGGCGCGC
Source organism: Flavonifractor sp. An52 (assembly GCF_002159385.1). NCBI lineage: Bacteria > Bacillati > Bacillota > Clostridia > Eubacteriales > Oscillospiraceae > Flavonifractor > Flavonifractor sp. An52. The sequence goes on along the minus strand of NZ_NFIB01000010.1, from coordinate 52,122 downwards.
ACAGCCGCGCCTGTCCCATCCGCCCCAGGATGGCCCCCAGGAAGATGACGGAGGAACGCATCTCCCGCATCAGAGCGTCGGGCACATCCCAGCGGCTGGGGGCGGAGGCGTCCACCACCACGCCGTCCCCCTGCCATTCCGCCCTGCAGCCCAGATGGCGCAGGATGGCCAGGGAGGCCTCCACATCGGAAAGGCGGGGACAATTCTGGATCACACAGGCCCCCGGAGCCAACAGACAGGCGGCCAGGATGGGCAGCACACTGTTCTTTGCTCCGTGGACCATCACGGAACCCTCCAGCGGCCGGCCCCCTTCTATCACGTATGCACTCATAGCTTCCATCCTCCGCATTCAGGATTTATGTACGCCATCCTATGCGTCCGATGGAAGGCCGGTTCATTTTGCCCGCTTTTCCAACAATTCCTTCAGAGTCTGATAGATTTTTTCCGCCGCGTCGGGAGAGCCCATCTCCCGCAAAGCCCGGCTCATCTTTTCCCGGCGGTCCGGGTCAGCCAGCAGCTGATTGACCAGATCGTAGAGCTTCTCGCCGCTGGACTCGCTCTCAGGCAGCAGCACCGCCCCGCCGGCATTGGCCAGCACCCGGGCGTTCTTGGTCTGATGGTCGGCCACCACATTGGGGGATGGTACCAGCACTGCCGGCCGGGCGATGGCGGTAAGCTCCGCGATGGTGGAGGCACCGGCCCGGCAGAGCACCAGGTCGGCCGCCGCCATCACCAGAGGCATATCATAGATGTACTGCCGCACCTCTATTCCTGGATACTGAGCCAGGTCAATGCCCTGCTCTTTCAACCCGGCCAGGACCTGCTCATAGTTGCGGCCTGCGCCGTGGATATGCCGCCAGGGCGCGCCCGCCCGGCACTCCCGGACGATGCAGTCGGTGATCTGCTCGTTCATTACCTTGGCGCCCAGGCTGCCCCACACCGACACCACCAGGGGCCGTCCGTCGGTAAAGCCCAGCTTTTCCCGGGCCTCCTTCCGGTTATAGCGGAAGAAGGCCTCCCGGACCGGGGTGCCGGTCACCACCACCTTGGAGGGGGCGTCATAGTGGCTGCGGCTCTCCTCAAAGCCCACCATCACCGCATCCACCACCTTGGACAGAGTCTTGGTGGTAAGGCCGGGAACGGCGTTGGACTCGTGGACGGCGGTAGGGATCCCACGGGCTGCCGCCGCGTTGACCACGGGATAGGAGGCATAGCCGCCGGTACCCACCACCAGGTCGGGCCGGAACCGATCCAGAATAGCGTTGGCCTGCTTCTTGGACTTATTCATATTCAACAGGGTCTTAATGTTGTGTCCAATGGCCGCCGGGGTGATGGACCGCTGGAAGTTGGTAATGGTCACTGTCTGGATCTCATAGCCCTCCTTGGGCACCAGCCGGGTCTCCATACCGCCGTCGGCTCCCACAAAAAGCACCTGACAGCCCGGATTGCGGGCCTGGAACATCTGGGCCAGGGCCACCGCGGGATTCACATGACCCGCGGTCCCGCCGCAGGTAAAGAGGATTTTCATTTACCCATTTCCCTCCTGCATCGCACTATTCTTGTTTGGGCGCCGGTATTTGTCGTGATACTGACAATACCATACCCATCTCCGCCAACTGGATCATCAATGCCGTGCCTCCATAGCTGAAGAATGGCAAGGAGATACCAGTGGAGGGGATCAGGTTGGTGACCACAGAGATGTTCAGAAAAACCTGTACAGCCGTCAGGGTAGTAATGCCTACCACCAGCAGGGCACCGAAGCGGTCCCGGGCATGGACGGCGATCCAGTACCCCCGGATCACCAGCAGGATAAACAGCAGAATAACAATGGCCGCCCCTACAAAGCCCATCTCCTCGCACCAGATGGAGAAGATATAGTCGTTTTCCGACTCGGGCAGGTAGAGGAACTTCTGGCGGCTCTTGCCGAAGCCCACGCCCAGCAGGCCGCCGGAACCAATGGCATAGAGGGACTGGATGATCTGGAAGCCCTTGTCCCGACCATTCATTCCGTCGTTCCACGGGTCCTTCCAGATGGCCAGACGGGTAGCCATGTAGCTGGTCTGGGTCATGATGAAGAAAAGACCTGCTGCCGCCACGGCGCCGCCGCCGATAAACCAGTACAGCTTAATACCCGCGGCAAAGAGCACCGACGCACCGCCCACCAGCACCAGGATGGTACCCGACATATGGGGCTCCATCAGCATCAGAATGGCCACCAGACCCAGGATGAGGAAATAGGGGATGGGTTCCAGGACCCCCTTCTCATCCAGCCAGGCATAGAGGCCGCTGAGGGGGTGACGGGGCGGCAGCCGCTTGTGCTTCTCCGTATTGCGCTTGGACAGGCGGGCCGCAAAATACATGATGACGCCCACCTTGGCAATCTCAGAGGGCTGGAAACCGCCGATGATGGGCAGACTGATCCACCGCTGGGCGCCCACGGTGCTCTTGCCGTAGCCGAAGGGAATGACCAGCACCAGCAGGATAATAGAGATGCCCAGCACGAAAATGGACAGGCCACGGAAGGTCTGATAGTTGATCTTGGAGATCAGGAACATGGCAATCAGGCCCACCACGCCAAACCCGGCCTGCTTGATAAAATAGTTGGCCGGATCCAGCCCCTCCTGCATGGCGGTGGGATAAGACGCAGAGAACACCGCAATCACACCAATGGCGGTAAGGATCACCACCAGCATCAGAAACGGGATATCGATAGGCCCCCGGGCCAGCTGCTGCATCACCGTCAGGTCTCGTCTGCGTTTTACCATGGTCTGTCACCTCCCGTATCACGATGCCAATGGGTCAGCGGTACATGACCCCCCAGAAAGCCAGCGCGCACATCACCAGGGTAATCCCGGTAAACACGCAGAATAGTTTGACCTCACTCCAGCCGCCCATCTCCAGATGGTGGTGAAGGGGGGCCATGCGGAAGATCCGCTTACCGTGGGTCAGCTTAAAGTATCCAACCTGTATAATGTCGGACAGGGTCTCCGCAATGTAGATGATGCCCACCAGGATAAGCACCAGAGGGATATCCAGGGCGAAAGCCAGGCCGCACACCGCGCCGCCCAGGAAGAGGGAGCCGGTGTCGCCCATGAATACCTTAGCAGGATGGAAATTGTAGATCAGGAAACCGGCCAGGCCGCCCAGCAGAGCACCGGAGAAAATACCCAGCTCATAGTGGCCCCACCAACAGGCCACGGCGGTGAAGAAGAGCATCACCGGCATGGTAACGCCGCTGGCCAGACCGTCGATGCCGTCGGTGATGTTGACGGCGTTGACGCAGCCCACCATGACAAAGGCGGCAAACACCATATATACCGGCCAGGGCACCGACAGGGTCACGTTGAAGAAGGGGATATACAGGTCGGGGGTCAGATAGCCGAAGTTGCGCATGAGCACCGTGAACAGGATGGCTGCCGCCAGCTGCAGAATGAACTTCTGGGGGGCGGTCAGGCCGGTGTTCTCATGCTTCTTTACCTTAAAATAGTCGTCGATATAGCCGATGATGCCAAACACCAGGGCAAAGAGCAGAACAAATCCGCCGCCGAACTTCCCAGCGGCAAAATCCTGCCAGCTCAGAGCGGCCACCGCCACGATGGCGGCGATGATAAACATGAGTCCGCCCATGGTGGGGGTACCCTGTTTGGACATATGCCAGGTGGGGCCAATCTCCTTGATGGACTGGCCAGCCTTCATGCGCCGCAGCACGGGAATGAGCACCCGGCCCGCCAGAGCGGCCACCACAAACCCGATCAGGCAGCTGATGACGATCCTCAACATCTCTTTTGCAACCTCCAAAGCCTCTTACAGCTCAAATTTTGTCCGTTCCAAATGGACCAACGTGGTATTCTATCACAGACTGTCCCTGGTTTCCACTCTAAAATGCAACAAAGTTCTGCTTCTCTCCGGCAAAAAAGGAAGCTACTTCCTCTCTCTCGTCCAGATGATACTGCACACCGCCGATCTCCTGATAGGTCTCATGGCCTTTACCCGCCAGCACCACCGTATCCCCAGCCTGGGCAAGGGAGAGGGCCAGAGCAATGGCCCGCCGCCGGTCTGGTTCCACATGGCGCTGGGCTCCGGTGCCCTCCATCCCCTTCAGGATGTCCTGAATGATGGCCTGGGGCTCCTCTGTGCGGGGATTGTCGGAGGTGACCACCGCCACATCGGCCAGCTGCCCGGCGATGGCTCCCATCTGGGGACGCTTGGACCGGTCCCGGTCGCCGCCGCAGCCGAAGAGACAGATCACCCGGCCCTGGGTGAAGTCCCGGACGGTGGTAAGAATGTTCTCCAGAGCATCCGGGGTATGGGCATAGTCAATGAGCACTGTGTAGTCCGCCGGTACCGGCACCACCTCAATGCGGCCCTTCACTCCCTTGGCATTGGCCAGGGAGGATGCGATCTGTCCCAGGGGCAGGCCCAGGGTCAGGCCACAGGCAATGACGCCCAGGGCGTTATAGATGGAAAAGCCGCCGGGGATGGGCAGACGTACCCGGGCGATGGAATCCATGGTCACCGCCTCAAATTCCACCCGGTCGGGAAAGAGCCGCAGATTTTTGGCGGTGAGATCCGCCTCATCCCGGCTCTCGGAGTAAGTAAAGGAGGGACAGGGTACGCTCTGGGCGTAATACCGCCCGGCCTCGTCGTCCAGGTTGAGCACCGCCGTCCCACACTGCCGGAACAGCAGGCCCTTTGCCTGACGGTAGGCCTCCATGGTTTTGTGAAAGTCCAGATGATCCTGAGTCAGATTGGTGAAGATGCCCGCCTGGAAGAAGATTCCGTCCAGCCGGTGGAGCACCAGGGCGTGGGAGGAGGCCTCCATCACCACATGGCTGCACCCGGCGTCCGCCATCTCCCGCAACAGCTTCTGCACCTCCCAGGACTCCGGAGTGGTGCGGTGGGCAGGCAGAACCTCCTGGCCGATCATATTCTGGTTGGTGCCGATGAGACCGACTTTCGCCCCCAGCACCCCCTCCAGCATGGCTTTCAGCAGATAGGTGGTGGTGGTCTTGCCGTTGGTACCGGTAACAGCCAGCACCGTCAGTTCCTCCGCTGGATGTCCAAACCAGTTGGCGGATACCGCAGCCAGGGCCGCCCGTGGGTTTTCTGTGACCAGCCACGGGCCCTCTTCCGCCGGCGGGCGGCGGCACAAGATGGCCGCCGCCCCCTGATCCAGCGCCTGCTGAATGTACTTGTGGCCGTCGGTCTTGTAGCCCGGCAGGGCCACGAAGAGGCAGCCGGAAATCATATCTCGGGTGTCATAGCAGACGCCTGAAATTTCCACATCCTGGATGTGGCGGGCCGTTAGTCTTACACCCGCCAACACTTCATTCAGCTTCATGCTCACACCCCGCTTTCTCCCCACAGGGAAAGGTAATTACAGGCCCGCGCCGCTGGCCGTGGAGTCGGTAAAGCGCACCTCAATGGTGGTGCCCCGGTCCACGCTGGTACCCGCCGGGGTGGATTGCTCATAAGCCACCACAGTGGAACCGAACTCAGAGGCGCCGCTGGCCTTCAGGTAGAGGCCCTGGGCGGACAGCTTCGCCTTGGCCTGCTCTACGTTCAGGCCGATGACGCTGGGCACCTGGACCTGGTCGGTGGGAACTTCGGCGCCCATATAGACCACCACTTCGCTGCCGCCGGGGATGGATGCTCCCTTGGCCGGGATCTGGCCGGTGACGGTGTCGCCGTCGCCCACCACCCGGATGGACAGGTTATTCTTCTTCAGGGATGTGGTGGCGTCAGCCAGATTCAGACCGGTCAGGTTGGGTACCATCACATCGGCGGTGGCAGAGTAGCTCTTCTCCACGCCCAGATAGTCCAGAATCTTTTCCATCAGCTCGCCAGCCTTGAGGGCAGCCATATTGCCGCCGCTGATGTACCAGTTGTCCGCCGTATAGTTGGAGCCGGGGCTCACCGGCTTGGGGCTGTCGTAAGCCAGCAGGATGACCACCTGGGGATCGTCCGCCGGGGCGAAGCCCAGGAAGGAAACGATGGTGTGGTCGTCGCCCTTCAGGGTCTGGGAGGAACCGGTCTTACCGCCGATGCGGTAGCCCTCCACGGCGGCGTTCTTACCGGTACCGCCGTCCACCACCTTTTCCAGGATGGCCCGGCACCGCTCGCTGGTCTGCTCGCTGATGACCTGCCGCACTTCGGTGGGCTCGGTGTGCTGGAGTACGTTGCCGTCGGCGTCGGTGATCTGGCTCACCACATAGGGCTGCATCAGGTGGCCGCCGTTGACCACGGCAGAGGCGGCGGTGATGAGCTGCAGGGGGGTAACCTGGAAACGCTGGCCGAAAGAGGCCACCGCCAGGTCTACATTGGTAAAATCGTCCCGGCTCCAAATCACGCCGGTGGTCTCACCCTGCATATCGATTCCGGTCTTTTCCAGGAAGCCGAAGTCCTCCAGATAGTCGTAGAACTTCTCCGCTCCCAGCCGCTTGCCGATCTCGATGAAAGCAGGGTTACAGGAGTTGGCCACCGCCTTGGCCAGATCCTGGTCGCCGTGGCCATCGCGCTTGGAACAGCGGATGGGGTCACCGTTCCACCCATCTACCTGGGCCACACCGCTGCAGTAGAAGTGGTCGCTCTCACTGATCACGCCCTCCTCCAAGGCGGCAGCCAGCACGATGGACTTGAAGGTGGAACCTGGCTCATAGGAGCTGGTTACCGCCTTGTTGGCCCACTGGCTGTAAAGGACCTCCTTCTCCGCCTCCTGGACGGCCGCGTCGTAGGCCTCCTGAGCGGTGGCGCCCTCAGCCAGCGCCTTCGTATAGGCCTCCTCCTTGGTGTATCCGCCGCTCTTGATGTCCTCCAGATACTGGAGAAGCACCGGGTCGCTGACAGTCCAGGGATCGTTCAGATCAAAGGTGGGGGAGTTGGCCCACCCCAGGATGGCCCCGGTATTGGGGTCCATTACCAGGCAGAAGGCACCGTCTTGTATATCGAACTGCTCCACACCCTCCTGGAGGATACTCTCACAGTAGGACTGAATGGTGGCGTCGATGGTGAGGGTCAGATTGTTGCCGTCGGTGGCGTCGTAGTAGTCCTCAAAGCGGTAGAGCAGCTCGGTGCCCACACCGTCCTTGGCGGTGACCACCCGGCCGGTCTGACCGGACAGTTCCTCTTCGAACTGGGCCTCCAGCCCGTAGGCGCCCACATTGTCGGTATTGGGGTTGACCCAGCCCACCACATGGGCTGCCAGGCTTCCCTTGGGGTAGTACCGCTTGCTGGTGGGCATCAGGTAGATGCCGTGGGACAGGTGATTCTCGGTGATAAATTCCTGTACCGCCTCCGACTCCTCTGGCTCCACCCGGTATTTGATGATCTCATACTGGGAGTTCTTGTTCTCCAGATGCTTCATCACATCCTCAACTTCCAGGTTCAGGATGGACGCCAGGTTCTCCGCCACAAACTGGTCGGTAGGCTCCGGATAGTCGGGCAGCGTGCCGCCATTCTCCTGAGCGTCCTCCACCTTCTCCCGATAGGTCTCCTGGGTCTCCAGCAGATCCTTGGGGGAGAGCTGCACATTGTACACCGTGGCGCTCATGGCCAGCACGGCCCCCTGGCTGTCATAGATGGTACCCCGGTTGGCGGTAACGGTGCTGTCTCTGGTTTGCTGCTGCACCGCCAGTTCCTGATAGTAGTCATGCTGGCTGATCTGGATCTGCCACAGTTTGAAAAACAGGGGGATAAACACCACCAGTCCGAACAGCACCATCAGGAACAGGCTGCGGATCAGAATGGTGCGGTTGGCCCGCCGGTCCGGCTTCTGCCGGATGATTCGAGTGCCTTTCTTTCTTTTTTCTGCCATTTCCGGCTCACCTCGCTTGGGATCATACAGCACTTGTATGCTGCTCCACGGCTTGAAATACCGCAGGAGGGCGTAAGAAAATTTCTTTTCTTACGCCCTCTCTCTCACTCACTTGCTGCCTTCTGCTATAGGCGTTCAAGGACGCCCGCTTCCTTTTCTGCCCGCTGATGCAGTATATGGCGCTGATCAACTGAAATATTCCACAATCTCCGTAAAGATGGAATGCATACTCTCCACGGCCCCCTCCACACCGGTGGCCTCCTCTTCCTGCTGGAAGTAGGTCACCGAGTCAGGCTCGGACAGGTCCACGTAGATGATTTGACCATTCTGGGGCTTGACCATGGCGCCGCTGTCGGTCAGGTTCTGCTCGATGCTCTCCAGATCGTAGGCCAGCTCATACTGGGCCCGCAGCTTGGCCTCCTCCGTCTTCAGGCCGGTCAGATCAGACCGCAGGCTTACCACCTGATCGGAGATCACCGCCAGCTGCACATAACTGAACAGCAGCAGCACCGCGAAAACCAGTACCGCCAGGAAACCCACCACGGCAAAGGGAGAGACGATACCCTCCTCCCGTACCCGAACCTTGGGACGGACCACCGCCCGTTCCCGGGGCCGGACCAGCGGACGGGGACGCAGGACCTCTTCCTGCTCCAGCTGCCGGGCTGCGGAGCCGTCATACATGGGGAAAGGGATGGTATCATATTTGGAATATTTTCTGCGCTTCACGGCAGTTGCCATGGCTGCTCCACTCCATTCTCATTTGTAAATCTGCCGTTATCTCTCTCTCAGCTTCTCCGCCACCCGCAATTTGGCGCTGCGGGCACGGGGATTCTCTTCCAGTTCTTCCGGACCGGATACAATGGGCTTCCGGGTAATCAATTTAATCTGAGGCTTTTTCCCGCACACACATACCGGGAAATCGGGGGGACAGGTGCATCCTTTTGCATACTCCGCCAGGCCGTTCTTGACGATGCGGTCCTCCAGAGAGTGGAAGGAGATCACCGCCAGCCGGCCGCCGGGGTTGAGGCGGGGCACTGCGGAGCGCACCATCTTGTCCACCGAGCCCAGCTCGTCGTTTACCGCAATGCGGATGGCCTGAAAGGACCGCTTGGCAGGGTGCTGCTTCTCCCGCAGGGCGGAGGCGGGCATAGCCCCCTTGATGATGTCTACCAGTTCCAGGGTGGTCTCCACCGGCTTTTTCTCCCGGGCGCGCACAATGGCTCCCGCAATGGCGGAGGAATAGCGCTCCTCGCCGTACTGCCACAGAATGCGCCGCAGTTCCTCCTGAGGCCACTCATTCACCACGATGCGGGCGGTCAGTCCGTCGGACTGGTCCATCCGCATATCCAGCGGCGCGTCCGCCATATAGGAGAAGCCTCTGGATCCGTCGTCCAGCTGGGGAGAAGACACACCCAGGTCGAAGAGCATTCCGTCCACACCCTCCAGACCCAGCCCGTCCAGAATGGCGTCCAGCTCGCAGAAGTTGCTGTGGACCAGGGTAACCTTGTCCCGCCACTGGGCCAGCCGCTCCTCTGCCGCGTCCAGGGCCGCCTGGTCCCGGTCCACGCAGATCAGCCTGCCGCTGGTCAGCCGCTTGACGATCTCCCGGCTGTGACCTGCCCGGCCCAGGGTGCCGTCCAGATAAACACCCTCCGGCTTGATATTCAGCGCTTCTATACATTCCGGCAGCAGTACCGGCTTGTGAGAAAATCCCGTTTCACTCATCTCAGAACCCCAGCATCTCCATACAGGCGGACATCTTCTCCGGCGTCATTTCTTCCTCTTCCTGGGCCTGCCAGGCATCGGCACTCCAGATCTCGGCCCGATCATTGACGCCGATGATGACCACGTCCTTGTCCAGTCCGGCATACTTCCGCAGCTTCTGCGGAATCACAATACGGCCCTGACTGTCCAGTTCGCACTTAGCGGCATTGGCAAAGAGGGGACGCATGGCTTTGGACTGGCTCATGGGAAGGGAGGAAAATTTTTCTGTAAACCGGTCCCAGGTGGACTGGGGATAGATGGCCAGACAGGCGTCCACGCCCATAGCCAGATAGAAGGTGACCCCCAGTTCCTCCCGGAGTTTGGCGGGAATGAACAGGCGTCCCTTGCCGTCGATGCTATGCTCGTAGGTACCGGTCACGCCCTTCACTTCCCTCCACTTTGGTGTTTTTAAGCGGGGTTTTCCCCCATTTCGCTCCACCGTCTCCTTCAGTATAAAGGTTCTGTAACGGAATTGCAATAGTTTTTTACTCTTTTTTAACCCCCAAACTCCCTGTTTTTCATACGAAAGTCGTGCTTTTTTGCATCAAAAACATACGTTCGATCTCTTTTCGTTTCCAATCGGCAGCAAAAAGCACCATACCTGGTGGTATGGTGCAAAAAAAATCACAATTTTATCGCATTATGTAAATAGGATAATGAAAAAAAACGGCTCCCCGCCGCAGTCGGTCAGGGAGCCGTTTTGCTGTTATTCGTCGGCCTCAGCATCGTAGGGCTGACGGCTGTTCTGGGGGCTGCTGCCGCCGGCCACCGCCCGGAACCGGGCACGGGACTTCTTGATCTCATCATAGGCCTCGGCCACCGCCTCCTCGGTGCGGCGGAGGGCGTCCTCACAGTAGTCGTTGGCCGCCTTCCGCAGGTCCCGGCTGCGCTCTTCGGCGGTACGCATCATCTCGTTGGCCTTCTGCTTGGTCTGGGCCAGCAGTTCGTTCTCAGACACCATCTGGCGGGCCTGCTCCTCGGCCTGCTTGCGGATGAGCTCGGCCTCCCGCTTGGCGGAATTGATATAATCGGTACGGGCGGCGATCAGCTTCTTGGCCTCGCTGAGCTCCATGGGGAACTGACCCCGCACTTCATCCAGCAGATCCAGAGCCTTGTCCCGCTCCAGAATGCACTTATCGCTGCTCAGGGGCATATTTTTGGCGTCTTCAATCATCTCATAGAGCATATCCAGTAATTCTTCCACACCGGTGGCCATCAGCGATCCCTCCCGCTTTCGATTTTTTGCCGGACATCCTCGATGATCTCACGGGGGAGAAAGTCCGACAGATCCGCTCCGTAACGGGCCATTTCCTTGACCACGCTGGAGCTGACATAGGTGTACTTGGCGCTGGACGGCAAAAACATGGTCTCCAGCCTGGGATTGAGTTTTCGATTGATGAGGGCCATCTGCAGCTCATTCTCATAATCGGACACTGCCCGCAGACCCTTCACCAGGGTGCAGGCCTTCTTCTGCCGGGCGTACTCCGCCAGCAGAGTGGAGGAGCAATCCACCTCCACATTGGGCAGCTTAGCCACCACCTTGCGGATGAGCTCCGTGCGCTCCTCCGGGGTGAAGAGGCCCCGGTTCACCTTCTCCGAGTTCACCAGCACGCAGACGATGAGCCGGTCAAAGCAGACGGCTGCCCGCTTGATAATATTGAGATGCCCCAGCGTGATGGGATCAAAGCTGCCGGGGTAGATGGCTGTCTTCATAAGGGCTTCACATCCTGTTGCCGACGGTACGGTGATAGAGGGTGAGTTTGATCTTGCCGTAGCGGTACTCCCGGCCCTTCTCGTAGGGGCCTTCCAGCTCCGGCAGCACCGACTCGGCGGCGCTTTCGCAGACTATTATACCATTTTCCGTCATGATGTCAATCTTGGCGATGGTCTCCAGGGCCTTTTCCAGCATACCGGTGCCGTAAGGCGGGTCCAGGAAAACCAGGTCAAATTTCTCCCGGCAGCCGGTGAGAAAGGCCAGATAATCCCCCTGGATCACCTTGGCACTGTCCGCCAGCTTGGTGTGGGCCAGGTTCTCCCGCACCACCGCCGCTGCTTCCCGCCGCAGATCCACGAAGGTACAGAAGGCCGCCCCCCGGGACAGGGCCTCGATGCCCATCTGGCCGGTGCCGGCAAACAGGTCCAGCACCTGCCGGCCCTCGATGTCAAACTGAACGATATTGAATACCGATTCCTTCACCTTGTCGGTGGTGGGACGGGTCTCCAGACCGGGCAGCTCCTTCAGCTTTCGGCCCCGGGCAATTCCGGTAATCACTCTCATGCGGGTCCTTCCCCTTTCGGATGAAAATAGTCAAATACCGCTTGAGCGGTGTTTTTGGGCACCACTTCCGCCAGCTGGGCCTGGGTGGCTTCCTTGATCTTTTTGATACTCTTGAAGTGCTTGAGCAGGTCGCTCCGCCGTTTCTCCCCCACGCCGGGGATCTGGTCCAGCACCGAGCCTTTCACCCGCTGGTTCTGCTGCTGACGGTGGAACTCGATGGCAAAGCGGTGGGTCTCCTCCTGGATCTGGCCGATGAGGGAGAAAATGGCCTGATTACCCTGGATGCCGATCTCCCTACCCTCCGGCGTCACCAGGGCCCGGGTACGGTGGCGGTCGTCCTTCACCATGCCAAAGATGGGAATGGACAGTCCCAACGTCTCCAGCACCTTCACCGCCACATTGGCGTGATTGACGCCGCCGTCGATGAGCAGCAGGTCAGGCTTGTCCGCGAATTTCTCGTCCCCTTCCAGGTAGCGCTTGAACCGCCGTGTCAGCACCTGTTCCATGGAGGCGTAATCATCAGGGCCGTCCATATCCTTCAGCTTGAAATGACGGTAATCCCGCTTCAGAGGACGGGCATTCACATACACCACCATAGAGGCCACGATGTCGTCGGCGCCCTGGTTGGAGATGTCGTAGGACTCGATGCGCCGGGGCGGAGCCGCCAGGTCCAGCATCTTCCCCAGCAGCTCCATCAGCTTGCTCTGCCGCTCCTCCCGAGTGGTCCAGCGCTCCACTTCCTCCACCGCGTTCTTGTTGGCCAGACGGATCAGGTCCATCTTGGCCCCCCGCTGGGGGGTCACCAACTCCACCTTGCGGCCTGCGTCCTCGGATAGCATCCGCATCAGAGGCACTTCGTCCTCCAGCTCACAGGGCAGCAGGATCTGCCGGGGCAGGTTTCCCCGGCCTCCATAGTATTGCCGCACCAGGGCGGACAAAATGTCCGCTGTTTCCTCCTCCATGGGGGTATCGATCAGGTCCCAGTCCTTGGCGGCCAGCTCGCCCTCCACAAAGTGGAGCACCACAAAGCAGCTCTTGGTGGCCTCTCCCTTGTGGAAGCCTACCACGTCGGTATCGGCCAGGGAACCGGCCACCACCTTCTGCCGCTTGCCCAGCAGTTCAATGGCCTTATAGCGGTCCCGCAGTTCGGCGGCCTTCTCAAAGCGCAGCTCCTCGGCGGCCAGTTCCATCTCCGCCTTCAGCTCGTCCCCCACCTCCTGAAACTTGCCCTCCAGCAGGCGGACGGCCTGGTCGATGGCCTCCCGGTAGCGGCTCTGATCCATGTCCTTCCGGCAGTAGCCGTCGCACTGGCCCATGTGGTAGTTGAGGCAGGGCCGCTCCTTGCCGATGTCCCTTGGAAACTTTTTGTTACAGGAGGGCAGGCGCAAGGCCACCCGCAGGGCGTCGATAATATTCTGGGTGTTGCCTCGGCTGCCGTAGGGACCGAAGTACCGGGCCCCATCCTCCGCCGCCCTGTTGGCTAGAGAGAACTTGGGGTACTCCTCCTTCACCGTCAGCCGGATGTAGGGATAGCCCTTGTCGTCCTTGAGCAGGATGTTATACCGGGGCTGGTGGCGCTTGATAAGGGAATTTTCCAGCACCAGAGCCTCAAACTCGGAGTCAGCCACAATGACGTCAAAGTGGTCGATCTGGCTTACCATGGCCCGGGTTTTTTCGGTGTGGGAGGCCAGGTTGGCAAAGTATTGGCTCACCCGGTTCTTCAAGGCCTTGGCCTTGCCCACGTAGATGACCACATTTTTGGCATCCTGCATGATATATACGCCCGGCTTCAGCGGCAGGGCATGGGCTTTCTCTTTTAATTCGTCAAAGGTCATAATAGAAGCTACAGGCCCTCCTCTTTGCCAGATTTATTATGCCCTGCCGCTGGGAGCGGCAGCGACCCGGCGCTCTGCGCCGTCCGAGCCTTTGGCCGTCGGCCAAACCTCGCCGCAGGGGCAATTCACTTGCCCCGAGGATGTCAAATCATCCCCTGGGGGTCCCCAAAAGGGCTCTGCGCTTTTGGGGGAATGGGGCATGGGCTTTTTCTTTCCGTTCATCCAGGGTCATAGAGGTGCGTCATGCCCTCCTTTCTGCGTAGCAGGGCGGTTATCTCATCATCGCCAGAAACGCATAGCCCAGAGTGGCTCCAAATCCATTTATAATCCCGTGGGTAATCATACTGGCGCCGATGCTTCTGGTCTTCCAGGCCACGAGTCCAAGGCCCAGCGCACCCAACGGCACTAAAAGAAAAGCGGATATGTTATAAACCCCCACATAGTAGACGTGGCCCGCTGCGAACAGCAGCGCCTGGAACAGCCAGATCCAGTGATCCTTCCAGCCACATTTCCGCAACCGCCCCCACAGAAAGCCCCGGAACAACGGCTCCTCCGCCGCAGCGGCATAGTCGATCTGATAGAGGACCCCATACGACAGCCGTCCCCCATGCAGCATCTGTCCTACAGACGGAAGTGTCGACACATCCACCATCTCCCGGAGCTGAAACGACGACAGGAATCCCCATATAATTGCCAACGCCGCACCGGCCAGCACCGCCGTACCGATGCAGCCTGCCGTCCGGCCTGCTCCCCGCCGGGGCAGCACCGGCCGCCGAAGGAGCAGTGCGATCAGAAGCATAACGGCAAGGACAGCCTTGATCTCCTGCCCGGGCAGGGCGTAGCCGCCCGCCATTCTCCCGACCAGCACGGCAATGGGCGCACACACCAGCAACACCAGAGCCAGTCTGTCCACATGGTACTCCGCCAGCCGCTTTCGCTCCAGAAAGATCAGGAGAAATGTCAGCAGGCAAGTCCCCACTTCAAAGATCACCGTAATCTGAATACTGTATGCAGGGGCAAAAACTCTACCCAGTATAATCCACGGAAACCGCAGGAACAGCAAGCCGCCTAATAAGATCCAGAACAGGGCTCGTTCTCGTTTCAGACACTTTGTCGTCTCCATGTCGGACCCCCATTATCCATTATCAAAAAAAGCGCCGCAGATGCGGCGCTTTTTTCTCTCGCTTTGGTCGCTTACTCAGAGAAGTTGGAGGAGATCAGCTCGATGAGAGCCTCCACAGCTTCCTTCTCGTCGGGGCCGTCTGCAATGAGGTTAATGGAAGTCCCCTTGACGATCCCCAGAGAAAGCACACCCAGCAGGCTCTTGGCATTGACTCTCCGCTCGTCCTTCTCCACCCAAATAGAGCTCTTGAACTCATTGGCCTTCTGGATGAAGAACGTAGCCGGTCTGGCGTGCAGGCCGACCTGGTTGTTCACAACTGCCTCTTTCATATACATAGCGTTTCCCCCCAAGATGCATTCGCATACTTCGTATAATAGGATAGCAAATTTATCCCAAACCGTCAATGACAAAATGCACAAAATCCGTGCAAGAATCTGTTTTGAATGACGAACCCTCTGGTTTTATTTCCGAATCAGAACGGAAACTCCATCACCGCAGCTCGGCGATGGTCACACCATCCTCCCCTTCGCCGTAGCGGCCGGGGCGGAAGGACTTCACATAGCGGCTGCGCTTGAGGTGCTCCCGCACCGCCTTGCGCACCGCGCCGGTGCCCTTACCGTGGATGATGCGCACCTCGTTGAGCCGTCCCAGCACCGCGTTGTCCAAAAACAAGTCCAGCGCACCGATGGCCTCGTCGGTCATCATGCCCCGCAGGTCTACCTCGGGAGAGGCTCCCAGGGAGCGCAGCTTGTGCTCTGCCCGGGCCACCACCTTCTTGGCGGCCTTGATGCTCTCCCCTTCCACCACCCGGACCTCGTCCTGTTTGGCGGTGATCTTCAGGATACCGGCCTGAAGCTGGAGGGAGCCATCCTTGTTGACGGAGAGCACGGTAGCCTGGGTGCCCATCTTTACCAGCTCCACTGTATCGCCAGCCTGGGCGGGGCGGGTGGGCGGCGGGACGGGTGCCTCAGGCCGCTGGCCCAGCTTGCCTTCGGCCTCGTTGAGTCTGTGACGCAGACCTGCCCGCTCGTCGTTGATCTTCTGCCAATCCTCTTCCTTCCGCTGGCGGCGGCGCATCTCGTTCAGTTCCTTGAACACCTGGTCGGCGGTGTCCCTGGCCTCGTCCAGGATGGCACGGGCCTCCGCCTGGGCCTTCTCCACCGCCTTCCGGCGCTGGGCATCCATCTGGGCCTTGTACTCCCGGGAGGCCTTGGCGGTCTCCTCCATCTCCCGGCGGAGGCGTGCTGCGGCCTCCTTCTCCTTCTCCATCTCCTGGCGCTGTTCGTCCAGCTGGGTGAGCACATCCTCAAAGCGAACGTTCTCCGCGTCAATGCGGGCGGCAGCCTTCTGGATGATGGACTTGGGCAGGCCCAGCCGCTCGGAGATGGCAAAGGCGTTGGACTTGCCGGGGATGCCGATGAGCAGCCGGTAGGTAGGCGCCAGGGAGTCCACGTCGAACTCGCAGGAGGCGTTCTCCACTCCCGGGGTGGTCATGGCATACACCTTCAGCTCGGCATAGTGGGTGGTGGCGGCCACCAGGGCCCCCATCTCCCGGGCGGACTCGATGATGGCGGCGGCCAGAGCCGCGCCCTCGATGGGGTCGGTACCAGCACCCAGTTCGTCGAAGAGGATGAGGGTGCGGTCGTCCGCCTCCTGCAAAATGCCCACAATATTCACCATATGGGAGGAAAATGTGGACAAGTTCTGGGCAATGGACTGCTCATCACCGATATCGGACAGCACCCGGTCAAAGACTTTTACACAGCTGCCGTCCCCCACGGGGATGTGGAGGCCGCACTGGGCCATCAGGGTCAGAAGGCCGATAGTCTTGAGGGTGACCGTCTTGCCGCCGGTGTTGGGGCCGGTAATCACCAGGGTGTCGAAGCTCTCTCCCAGCATCAGGTCGTTGGCCACCGCCTTGTTGGGGTCCAGCAGGGGGTGGCGGGCCTTTCGCAGATAGAGGCCCTGGTCGGACAGCCGGGGCGCACCCGCCCGCATCCGGTAGGCCAGCTTGGCCCGGGCAAAGATCACGTCCAGGATGATGAGCAGGTCGTAGTCCTGGCTGATGTCCTCTTTGTACTGGGCGCACTGGGCAGACAACTCCGCCAGAATGCGTTCAATCTCCTTCTCCTCCTTGGCCTGCAATTCCCGCAGCTCGTTGTTGGCCTTCACCACTCCCATGGGCTCAATGAAGAAGGTGGAGCCGGAGGAGGACACGTCATGGACCAGGCCGGGCACGTCGTTCTTGTGCTCCGACTTCACCGGCACCACGTAGCGGTCGTTGCGCTGGGTAATGATGGACTCCTGGAGGTACTTGGACTGGTTGGATGAGATCAGCTTGTTCAGGATGTCCCGCACCTTGGAGGCGGTAGCCCGGATGTGCCGCCGGATGGAGGCCAGCTCGGGGCTGGCGGCGTCGGCAATCTCGTCCTCCCCCACGATGGCCCCAGTGATGCGCTCCTCCAGGAACCGGTTGGAGGTGAGAGAGCGGAACAGGTGGTCGATGCAGGTCTTGGCCCGGTCCCCCTCTCCTTCGCCATACTCCTTGGCGGAGCGGGCGGAGCGCAGTACGGCTGCGATATCCAGCAGCTCCCGGGTATTGAGGGCGCCCCCCATGTTGGCACGCTGGAGGGAGGCTCCCACCGGCCGCACACCGGAGAAGGAGGGCGAGCCCCGCAGAGCGGTCATATTCACCGCGGCGGTGGTCTCGTCCAAAGCCCGCTGCACGTCGTCCACATCGGTCAGGGGGCGCAGGGCCAGACAGCGGTCCTTGCCCTCCTCGGTCACCGCCTGCTCGGCCAGCTTCTCCAGCACCCGGGGCAGTTCCAAAGTTTGAATGGATTTTTCAAATAAATCGGTCATGTAGGTTCTCCAAATTGCATGATATCCAGAGGCGGGCCAGTGTCCCGCCCCTGTGGGTTATCCCATCAGTTCACATTTCAGGGTAATCAGGGCCCGGCCTCCCACCCGTACCTTCACACTACCGTTGTCCTCGGTGATACGGCTCAGGATCTCAGAGGGCTTGCCCATCTTCTCTCCCTGCACAAAACGGTTATCCGCCCCGGCCTGGATCAGGCCTCGGCGGAACAGATAATAGGTCAGGGCCCCATTGGAGGTGCCGGTGGCCGCCTCCTCCGGGATGGCGTACAGGGGGGCGAAATTGCGGCAGTGGGCGGCGGCGTCTGGGGTGTGGGGGCAAAACATATGCACCCCCACCACGTTGTAGTGCTCCGACAGACGGGTGACCTCCGGCTCATTCTGGACGGCCCTGTCCAAGGTCTCCAGATCCCGCACCGGCAGCAGAATGTCCATGAGGCCGGTACTCACCGCCTGGGGCTCCAGGCCCTCCGGCCGGTCAGCCAGGGACAGGCCATAGGCGGCATACAGTTCCCCCTGCTCCTCCTCCGAAAAGGTACGTCCATCGGCGGGCGGTGCCATATCCATCCATACAGCGTCCCCTCCCACCCCGATCTCCAGATCTCCGGAGCGGGTATGGAGGGCGTAATCTCCGGGAACGATGGCCCCGGTATCCCGCAGGACAGTGAAGGCGGCGATGGTGGCGTGGCCGCACAGGTCCACCTCCTCGGCGGGGGTGAAGTAGCGGATATGGAAGGCCTTGTCCCCGGTCCGGCGGACAAAGGCTGTCTCGGAATGCTTCAATTCCCCGGCCAGGGCACGCATCAGGGATTCCTCCGGGAAGTCTCCCTCCCCCAGGAGAGCCACGCCGGCCTGGTTGCCGGAAAAGCGCACGGTGGTAAAGGCGTCTGCCACATACAGTTCCATGTTACATCCCCGCTTTCAGTTCATGATAAAAATCCAGGGTGCGGAATCTCCGGTCCAGCTGGGTGCGCAGGAAGCCCTCACACACCCGGGCCAGGCAGTCCAGCCCCCCTTGGTCCAGTTGAAAGGAGAACAGCCGCTTGGGATCGCCGTAGAGAATGTGCCGCAGGGCGGACAACGCCCCCTCCGTCAGGGGCAGGGAAGTGCCCTCCCCCACCTCGCTTTTGCAGGAGGCACAGTGGAGCACGCCCTCCGCCAGGTTCAGCATGGGCTTTTCCGGGTCAGGCCTGCCGCATACCGCGCAGGCATCGGCAAGAGGCTCATAGCCCTCCAGGGCCATGAGCTTCATCTCATAGGCTCCCTTCACCAGGGCCTGGGGCTTGTTCAGCTTGTCCAGAGCGTGAAGGCTGTTCAGAATGAGGGACATGGCGGCCGGATCGGGCCGTCCCTCCACCGCCACCGCTTCCATCACCTCGGCAAAATAGGAACCCAGGGCCAGCAGCTCCACGTCGGATTTGACGTGCCAGAACTGCCGGATGGACTCGGCCTCGTTGAGGGTGATCCGGTCCTGGTAGAGAAAGAGGGTCATATCGGAGTAGACCAGCAGCTGGGCGGAGGCCGCCAGGGGGCTGTTTTTCTTCCGGCAGCCCCGGGCCTTTACGGTGCGCTTGCCCCCCTCGGCGGTGAGGACGGTGAGGATCTTGTCGGACTCCTTGTAGTTGACCTCCCGCAGCACCAGGCCCTGTGTAGCGATGTGCATTTTACTCGTCCCGGTAGCCAAAGTTGTGGATGAGATTCAGGTTGTCCCGCCAGCCCTCCTTGACCTTGACCCAGGTCTGGAGGAACACCTTGGTGCCCATAAAGGCCTCGATGTCGGTGCGGGCCAGGGTGGAGATCTTCTTGAGCATGGCTCCCCCCTTGCCGATGATGATGCCCTTGTGGCTGGCCTTCTCACAGTAGATGGTGGCGTCCAGGTCGATGATCTCGTTGTCCCGCTCGGAGAAGCGGGTGATCTCCACGGCGGTGCCGTGGGGGATCTCCTTGTCCAGGCAGAGCAGCAGCTTCTCCCGGATAATCTCGGCGCACACCTGCCGCTCAGGCTGGTCGGTGACCATGTCGTCGGGGAAAAGCTGGGGGCCCTCAGGCAGGAACTCCGCCAGCAGGTCCAGCAGCTCATTCACGCCCTCATTCTGCTTGGCGGAAATGGGCAGGATGGCGTTAAAGTCGTTGGCCTGGCCGTAGGTCTGCATGACGGCCAGCAGGGCCTCCTTCTCCACCGTGTCCATCTTGTTGATGACCAGGATGGAGGGTACGCCCAGCTGCTTGATGCGGGCGATAAGCTCGGCCTCGGGGCCACCAATGTGGGGAATGGGCTCCACCAGCAGCAGGATGGCATCCACGTCGGCCACGCTCTCCTTGATCACCTTTACCATGTAGTCGCCCAGCCGGGTGCGGGCCTTGTGAAGGCCGGGGGTATCCAGGAAAACGTACTGGCACTCCCCCCGGTTGACCACGGCGCTGATGCGGTTGCGGGTGGTCTGGGGCTTGTTGGAGACGATAGCGATCTTTTCGCCCACCAGGGCGTTGGTCAAGGTGGACTTGCCCACGTTGGGCCGGCCCACAATGCTGATCATTCCGGATTTTTTGATTTCCATAGGTGATCCTCAACTTTCTTGAGCAATTTTATTCATATACGGTCTTTTTTCACAGACCGCATATTTTACTATCTGTCCTGCTTCTCCAGCAGGGTACGAATGGCGGAGAGTTCTTCTTTCAGCTCGGAGTGCTCTTTCGCAAGCTTTTCCCGCTCGGCCGCAGCCGTACCTACAACGATGCCCAGCAGGGCCATGAGGAGGAACATCATCACCAGTTCAATCAGGCCGTTCCCCCCGCCCAGGCCGCTCAGCACCATGAGGATGAGATAACAGAGGCCGATGGAGATAAATCCTCCGCCGATGATATATGCCAACCGCATTGTCACCCCTCCTGGTCTCTGGTAATCCCCAGTTGCTCCAGAATGGCCTCCTCACGCGCTCGCATTTGGGCCTTCATGGGGCCCTCATCCATGTGGTCGTACCCCAGCAGGTGGAGCACCGAGTGGACGGCCAGATAGGCCACCTCCCGACGGGTACCGTGGCCGTACTCCTCCCCCTGGGCGCGGGCCCGCTCCAGGGAGATCACCATATCCCCCAGAGGTACCAGGTTGTCGCCGGGGTCGGCGTCCTCCTGGGTGGGGTTCTCACCGGGCTGGAACTCGAACATGGGGAAACTAAGCACGTCGGTGGGCCTGTCCACCTCCCGCTGCTCCAGATTAATCTGGTGAATGCCCTCGTCGTCAGTGAACAGCACGTCCACCTCGCAGGGCACATCCACCCCCTGGACGTCCAGAGCGGCGGGGATCACCTGCCGCAGCAGGTCGGCATACTCCTCCGCCCCGTCTACCTCGGTCTCAATGATGATCTCGTGGTTCATGCCTTCCGGCCCTCCTTTTTGGCCCGGCGGTTCTCGTCGGCCTCATAGGCCTTGATGATCCGCTGGACGATGACGTGACGCACCACGTCGGACTCGTTCAGGCGGCAGATGGCGATATCCTCCACCCCGTCCAGCACCCGCATGGCCTCCTTCAGGCCGGACACAGTGTCGCGGGGCAGGTCGATTTGGGTGATGTCGCCGGTGATGACGATCTTGGAACCGAAGCCCAGGCGGGTCAAAAACATCTTCATCTGCTCCCGGCTGGTGTTCTGGGCCTCGTCCAGGATAATGAAGGAGTCATCCAGGGTGCGGCCTCTCATATAGGCCAGGGGAGCCACCTCGATGTTGCCCCGCTCCAGGTACTTCTGGTAGGTCTCGGGCCCCAGCATCTCAAAGAGGGCGTCGTATAGGGGCCGCAGGTAGGGGTCTACCTTGCTCTGCAAATCGCCGGGCAGGAAGCCCAGCCGCTCCCCCGCCTCCACGGCGGGCCGGGTTAGGATGATGCGGTTGACCTGCTTGTCCCGGAAGGCGGCCACGGCGGCGGCCACCGCCAGATAGGTCTTGCCGGTGCCCGCCGGGCCGATGCCCAGGGTAATGGTATTTTTCTTGATGGCATCCACATACCGCTTCTGGCCCAGGGTCTTGGCCTTGATGGGCTTTCCCTTGGCGGTGACGCACAGGACGTCCCGGGCGATGTCGTTGATGTGGGACTCATTGCCCGCCTTTACCAGATTGATGATGTAGCGCACGTTCTGTTCGGTGATGGTCTCCTTCCGCCCCGCCAGGCCCAGCAGGCCCTCAATGGCCTTGACGGCGTGCATCACGTTTTCCGCCTCGCCGGACACCTTCAGCTGGTCGTCCCGGCTCACCACCGTCACATCCAGTTCATGCTCCACCAGCTTGATATTCTCGTCAAAGGATCCAAAGACGTCTACCACGTCCTCCATCCGCTCGATATTGATGGTCTGTTCTATCATGGATCGGCCTCGTTTTCTTGTGTAGTGGAATCGGGCACAAATGTCCCGATCTCTTCCCGGCACTCTGCCTGGAGGGTCACGGTCAGCATCCCGTTCTCCGTCTCTACGGTAAACTCTGTGCTGACGATCTCCCCCTCCCCTACCGCCTCTTCCAGCGCCTCCAGCAGGCGCTCTTTCAGCATGGCCTCCGCCGCGTCCGGCTCCACGGCCAGCGTCTCCAGTTCATAGGCCCGGCAGGTCTCCCGCTGGACGGCCAGGGGCATCTCCTCGCCGCCGGGCAGGGTCAGGGTCCAGGTACAGCTTATTTTATCATACCTGTCGAAAGAAATTCCACCCTTTCCAAAAAAATCGGTCCGGCGGCCCAGGGCGGTGACTGACCACAGATTGGTCTCCTCCCCGGTGTACCGCTTCACCTGAGCCTCCAGGGGCAGCTGAGCCGCCATGGTGCGCCAGGTCCGGGCGTACACCCGGCCGGAGGCCCGCACCTGTATCTGTCCGATCTCCGGCTTATCGCTGTAGGCCGGGCCTTCCAGGTGGACAGTGCCCGAGATGAGAGTCTCCCCCTCCAGCACCGTATCCCCCACCTTCACCACCGCCTCGCCAGTGAGAGCCTCCACACGGGTTACAATGCCGGAGGCCCGGGCCACCACACTGCCATACTCCTGGGCGTCCACCAGTTCGGGCGCCTCCACCGCCTCCCGCACCAGCACTTCCGCCCGGGTGCCGTACAGATTGATGGACAGCCAGGACAGCTGGGGCAGCTGGAGCAGCACCTTGTTGCCCACCGTCCGCTCATCCAAACCGGGGCCGAAGGTACCGATACCCAACCCCTGCCGCCTCAGTTCGGTGAGGATCTGGGCGGTGGGCACGGTGGTGTTGCCCTTTACTTCAATGGTCAGCACAAAGGAGGACAGAACGCACACCGCCGCCATGGACAGGCCCATCCCCACCCAGAAGGCATACCGCTTCTTGAACCGGGCCAGGAAGTAGGGCATTCCGCTTCGTCCGGCAGGGGTAACGGTACACAGCGTCCGCTCCCCCAGGGCGGCGGCCTGACGGCTGCCCCGGCGGGTGACGGTGAGCCGCAGACGGGTGGCCTCCATCCACTCCACATTCCAGAACAAAATGCCCCGCTGAGCGCACAGGTTGAGGAACCGCTCTGGAAAGGCTCCCTCCACCTCCAGACGCACACTCCCCCGCAGGGCGTTCACCAGCCGCAGCAGCATTCCTCCACCTCCTTTTTCAGGTCAGATCCACCCCGTCGATCTCGCCGGTGATGAGCAGCTGGCTGGCGTTCATGGATTTCAGCTCCAGGTTGCTGCCCCGCACCTTGATGACCAGCTTGCCGCCGGAGATGTGGATCTCCTGGCTGCCATAGGCCAGGATGCCCTTGTGGTTTTCCATCCGCAGCTCCCGGCTGCCGGTGAGCTCCACCCTGGGCAGGCCGGCCACCACGTCCCCGGGCAGGTCCAGCACCTCCGCCGTCTTTTCCAGCAGACCGGGCCGTTTCCGGTCTCGTTCCATGGCCTCCACCCCCTCCGACCTATGCTTATGCGGGGTGGTTGTCCCATTTGACAGGAAAAGGGCGGGCCAGCGGCCCGCCCCAGAATGGGATATGCAGTTTTTACACGCCGGTCAGGTCAAAGGGCGGAATATATTCCGCCTGGGCGGCCTCCGTTCCCTGGGTAAAGCCCTCCAGCCCCAGATCCGCCATGTAGGCCTCCGCCGCCCGCACCTCCGAGGGGCGCACCCGGCGGTTGATCTCCGGATAATCCGCCGCACGGCCCCAGGGAATGTACTGGCTCATAAGGGAGAAGAGTACCTCTCCCGGCTCAAAATGCTCCGCCACCCAGTCCATCACCCGCTTGGCCTCGGCCAGCTTGCCGGGCAGCAGCAGGTGGCGGATGACCACCCCCTGTTTCAGCAGCCCGTCCTCATACCGGACGGGACCGGTCTGGCGGAACATCTCCAGGATAGCCGCCTCCGCCGCCTGGGGATAGTCCGGCGCATCGGAGTAGCGTCCGGCATAGTCGCCGGTGCGGTATTTATAGTCGGGCAGGTAGATCTGGACCTTGCCCTCCAGAGCTTTCAGGGTCTCCACCCGGTCGTAGCCGCCGGAGTTCCACACCACTGGCACCGGCAGAGGCTCGGCCAGCGCCGAGCGCACCACATGGGCGTAGTGGGTGGGGTTTACCAGATTGATGTTGTGGGCCCCCTGATCAATGAGTTCAAAGAAGATGGCCCGCAGCCGGTCCACCGTGATGGGTTTTCCGAAGTCCCGGTGGCTGATCTGCTCATTCTGGCAGAACACACACCCCAGGGAGCAGCCGGAGAAAAACACGGTGCCCGAGCCCTTTGTACCGGAGATGGGGGGTTCCTCCCACATATGGAGAGCCGCCCGGGCCACCACCGGGGCTTCTGGCATCCGGCAGCGGCCCTCACCCCGGTCGGCCGTACGCACCGCCCCGCACTTCCGGGGGCAGAGATTACAGATCATTTCAATGGTTCCTTTCCGCTTTCCTGGGACTTACTTTTGCTTGGGGCCCAGGTTGCCCTCTTTCCAGTGCTTACGGCACAGGCCGATGTATCGGTCGTTGGCCCCCAGCACCACCTGCTCGCCCTCCTTGAGCACATTGCCTTGCTCGTCGAAACGGGCGTTGCACAGGGCCTTCTTGCCGCACCAGCAGATGGTCTTGACCTCCTCGATCACGTCGGCGCTGGCCAGCAGCTCCGCCGAACCGGGGAACAGGTCCCCCTTGAAGTCGGCCCGCAGGCCGTAGCAGATCACCGGGATATTCCAGTCGTCCACCAGGTCGGTGAGGTAGCGCACCTCCTCCCGGCTGAGGAACTGGGCCTCATCCACGATGATGCAGGCATAGGGCTTCAGCTCCCGGGGGGTCATCTCCATCAGGTCAGAAAAATAGATGCAGTCGTGGCTCAGCCCCGCCCGGGAGGCCACAAACCGGGCCCCGTCCCGCTGATCGATGGCAGGCTTCACCAGCAGGGCATCCTGGCCCCGCTCCTCATAGTTGTAGCGCACCATCAGGGCGTTGGCGGTCTTGCTGGAGCCCATCACTCCATACCGGAAATACAGCTTTGCCATGGTTCCTCTCCTTCTCCTTTAAGCCGCCCCTCCACCGCAGGCTTGAAGGCCTGAAAGGCGTTGGGCACGGCGTAGTCCCGGTCCAGTTCCTCCAAAGTGGCCCACACCCAGCCCTCAGGCAGGGTATCGCCGGCCGTCTGGACCAGCACGGCCTTCATATGCCACTCGATATGGGTAAAAATGTGCTTGCCTGACGGCCCCTGCTCCAGGGAGAGGGCCTCCACCGGGCAGGGTGCGGGGGACAGCTCGTTGGGATACTCCCACAGTCCCGCCAGCAGGCCCCGGCTCTTCCGCCGCCGGAGGGCCACCGACCCATCCCGGAAGATGAGGAACACCGTCCGCTCCTCCACCCGCCGGGCCTTTTTGGCCGCCTTTACCGGCAGTTCCCCGGTGCGCTCCGTCAAACGGGCCATACAGAAGTCTCTGGCCGGGCACTGATCGCACAGGGGGGCGCCGTTGGGCAGGCACACGGTGGCCCCCAGCTCCATCAGGGCCTGGTTAAAGTCCCCGGGGGCATCCACCGGCATGACCCGCTTCAGAGCCGCTCCCATCCGGGCCTTGGTGTCCGGCTTCATAATATCCCCGTCGTCCCCGGTGATGCGGGCCACCACCCGCAGCACATTGCCGTCCACCGCCGGTTCTGGGATGCCAAAGGCGATGGATGAGATGGCTCCGGCGGTGTAGTCGCCGATACCAGACAGGGCGTGGATGGCCTCATAGGTATCGGGAAAGACGCCGCCGTGATCCTCCATGATCTGGCGGGCCGCCTTTTGCAGGTTGCGGGCCCGGTTATAATAGCCCAGCCCCTGCCACAGCTTCATGAGCCGATCCTCCTCCACCGCCGCCAGATCAGCCACAGTGGGCAGTTCCGCCAGAAAGCGTCGGTAGTAGTCCAGCACCGCCGCCACCCGGGTCTGCTGGAGCATGATCTCGCTGATCCATACATGGTAGGGGGTGGGGTCGCTGCGCCAGGGCAGCACCCGGGCATTTTCCCGATACCATTGCAGCAGCGGGATGGGAAGCAGTTCCAGGGGTTCCAAAGGCATACCTCCAAAGTCTGATTGTTATCCCGCTCATTATATAATGGCCGCCCTCCTTTTTCAATTCCCACGGTTCTACAAAATTTTCTTCGCCCCCTTGCGCTTACCAACAGGTTACCTCTATAATGTTAGATAAGCAATCAATCTCGACTGGGGGTATCTGTTGTGGCCGCGGGTTCCGGCATCAGGGGCTTTCCAGCGCTGTTCTGGCGCCGGTGGAAGGGGGCCTTTTCCACCATTTTGTTCTACGTGGTCCAGTTCCTGCTGGTAACTTGGATCTTCGGCAGCACCTACGCCATGGTGGTCTCCTGCTCCACCACCCTGTTTCAGCTCCGCCGGAAGGAGGCCAACCGGCTGGAGGACTACGCGGCCATGTGCCTCATGTCCCTGCTGCTGTGCCTGCTGGCCTTTGCCGCCGCCCTCAATGTGTGGCTGTGCGCCATCCTGAATTTCGCCGTACCCTTCTTCCTGGTGTTCTGGAAGTGCAGCCAGTTCACCCCCAAGGGCCACATGGGCTACGCCATGACCTTCGTCTTTCTGGAGCTGCGTCCACCCACGCTGGAGCAGCTGCCCATTCAGCTGGAGGCGGTGGGCTTCTGCTGCGTACTGCTGGTGATCGCTCTGCTCATCAACGCCAGGGTAACCCACATCACCAGTGACCCGGCGGGTCAGATTTCCGCCAGCCTGCTGCGGCTGGCCGATCTATTGGACGGACTGGCTGACGGCGGCGACGACAAGGCCGCCGGCAAGGAGCTCTACGACCTGGCCCGCAGTTTCCACCGGAAGGGCTATGACCGGCGGCACCTGCTCCACCTGCCTGACCGGCAGAAGCGATGCTATCATCTGCTGGCTCTGCTGTTTCAGCGGGCCTCCTATCTGGTCACCGACGGTCCCTCCTGGCAGGACGCCAAAAACACCCCGACTTTCCCCCATACCATGCACACCCTGGCGGAGGTGGTGCGGCAGCTGCAAAGCGCCTGGGAGCCCGCCGCCCGGCAGCGGCTGGCCGCCCGCATTCAGGCCCTGCTTGACAATACCGACCTGCCCCAGGGCCGTCTGCGCATCTTCTACCGCAGCGTACTCCACACCCTGCTGCTCCTGTGCCGGGAGTCCTTCCACGCCCAGCACGACCCCTTTTTCCGCAAGGTGCCCTGGCGGGCTGCCTGGAGCAGCCTGTGCCAGCGGTTCTCCCCCGCCCGGTTTGAGTTTCGCTTCGCTCTGCGTCTTGCGGTGGTTATGACCATCAGTACCACCGTCAGCTTCCTGTGGGAGTTTGAGCACACCTACTGGTTTCCCCTCCATGCCTTCCTGCTCCTCCAGCCCAGCTATGAGGAGAGCGCCCACCGGATGGTCACCCGCCCCGTGGGCACAGCCATCGGCTGTGTCATTGTCCATCTGGTGTATCCCTGGCTGCCCGGCCTACCAGGTATCTTTGTGTTCTCCCTCATTATGATCTCCCTGATGTACTGCTGTACCCCAGGCACCTGGGTCCATCCCATTTTCTCCACCTCCTTTGCTCTCACCATGGCCACTTTAACGGTACAGGAGACCGAAGCCATCGGCCTGCGGCTCATGTATCTGGGTATGGCAGTGGCGCTGGTGCTGGTGGTCAACACCTTCCTGCTGCCCAACCGGAAGGAGCCCCAGTTCCGCCGGAACTTCCAGGAGCTCTACCGGCTCCAGGCCTACTACTGGGAGGTCATCCGCCGCAGCCTCCGCCAGCCGGTGGACCCCGCCCTGTTCAGCGAACTGCTCTCCCAGTTCCACATGGTCTATCATGAAGCTGCCCAGTACACCGACCATCAGGCCCCCGAGGAGGCCGAATACCACCGGAAACGGCTGGTGATCCTGTGGAATATGTTCTCCGAGCTGGAGCAGACAGAAGGTCTTATCCAGTCAGGGGCCGTCACGCCGGAGGAGCAGACCGCCCTGGACAGCGTGGCCGCCGCCCTTGGCGCCCGGATCTGTCCCCTCACCGATCTGAACGGCGTCCCGGTGGAGACGCTGCCCCAAGGGGAACTGTGCTATGTGGTCCGCCGTTATATGGAAAACGCCCAGACCCTGGCAAACGCATAACAACAGCCGCGCCGCAGAAACAATTTGCGGCGCGGCTGATTTTTTCGCACCACGCAATGAAAAGGGCCCGCCAAATACTCTAATAGGCAGAAAGGGGGGCGCCACCCTTGACCGAACAGGAATTTGCGACCCGTACCGAGGCACTTAAGGCCAGACTGTAAAGGAGGCCATCCGCCGCCTGCCTCGGGATTTGCGGGCAGTCATCATCCTGCGCTACTTCCAGGGTCTCACCCTGGCGGAGACAGCGGAGGCCCTGGAGATCCCAACCGGCACCGTCTCCACCCGGCAGCGCAAAGCCCTGTCCCTGCTGAAACTGGAATTAAGCGAGGAGGCTTGAACCATGGACCGTATGGAAGAATACCGCCTGCTCCTGGATGAGCTGGAGCAGACGCCCTCCGGGCTGGAGTCCGCCCTGCCCCGGGCCAGGGCCAGACGTCGGCGCCGGCTGAGCCGATGGGTGGCCGCCCCCGCCGGCAGCGTGGCCGCCATGTTTGCCGTCTTTGTGCTGCTGGTCAACCTGGTAACTCCCTTCGCCCTGGCCTGCTCCAACATCCCCATCCTGAAGGAGCTTACCGCCGCCGTGGCCTTTTCCCCCAGCCTGAAAGCCGCCATTGAGCACGAATATGTCCAGCGGGTGGCGCAGAGCCAGACCGACGGCGACGTGACCATGAAGGTGGAATATCTCATTGTGGACCAGAAGCAGGTCAATGTCTTCTTCTCCCTGAGCAGTGACCGCTATTCCCAGCTGGACGGCTCCGGGGATATCCGAATGGCCGACGGCCAGCAAGCCCATGCCAGCCTCTCCTTCCCCCAGACCCCCAGCGACCCGAAGGAGCTGCGACGGATCTCCATCGACTTTCAGGAGGAGGACGTACCCGATACCCTGATCCTGGACTATAAGGTGTGGGCGGCGGACGACACCGAAGCCTCTGTTCCGTCGGAAGATTCCGGCCTGTGGAACGATCCACCCGCTGATCCCGATGCGGTGGCCAACTTCTCCTTCACCCTACAGTTCGACCCCAACTTTACCAGCCAGGGCAGTCAGATCACCCTGGACCAGCCCTTCACTCTGGACGGCCAACAGCTGAAAGTAGTGGGGCTGGAGATCTACCCCACCCACGTCCGGGTGGACATCCAGGAGGACGAGGCCAACACCGTTCAAATCAACAGCCTGACCTGCTGGCTGGAGGACGACAAGGGCGTGCGCTATGACCGGCCTCAGGGGCTGATCGCCCACGGCGATGGCGGCACCCCCCGGGTCACCTCCTACCGCTTTGAGAGCAGCTATTTTGAGGATGCCCAGCACCTGACCCTTCACATCGAAGGAGCCATCTGGCAGGACAAAGAGGAACACTGGGTCACGGTAGATCTGACCACTGGCCGGACTGATCCTCTGCCCGACGGCATCACTCTGGCTCGAATTGAGGAAATCGACGACATCCCCACCCTCACCTTCCGGGCCCCCACCCTGGCAGACGGCATGGTGTTCCGCCAGGTGGTAGGTCCCATCTACCGCGCTCCCGACGGAAGCGAGCACCACTTCAGTATGGCATCCCACACCATCGCCAGAGATGAGGACGGGACGGAGCTGGAGGGCATCTTTGAAGAGTCCGTTCCCCTGAAAGATTATCCCTTTGACCAGGTGGAACTGGAGATCCTGGATTACCACACCTCCACTTTGGACACTCCCATCACGCTCACTCTGAACTGAACCGCAAAAAGGGGCCCGGCCTGTTTGACAGGCCGGGCCCCTTTTTCACGCTTACTTCCGCTCCAGCTGCTCCTCCAGCAGTTCCACCGCCTCATACACCATCCGGTCGCAGTGGCACTTGCGCTCTTCGCCCCGCTCCTCCGCCAGGCGCAGCAGAGTAGCACAGTCCAGGGCCTGGTTATGCTCCCGGAACCGGCGCATCAGGTCCAGGGCGGCGTTGTTGTCGGCCCCCGCCATACCCAGGGCCATCAGGGCCCCGGTCACCGCGCCGCAGGTGGCGCCGTGCTTCATGCCCGCCCCGAAGTGGGCTCCCAGTTGGTAGGCTGCCTCCTTGCTCAGTCCGCACTGGTCGGCAAAGGGCACCAGCACCGACTGGCAGCAGTTGAAGTGGATATCGGTTCGGGCCCGCAGGCCCTTGGTCTCTTCCATACGGTCCATAGAATCTTTTCTGTCCTTTTCTTGTTAATTAAATACGTCCCCCTGCTCGGCAAAAAGACGTTTCACCCGTCCCAGCAGTCCGGTGTGCTCCGGCAGAGTCAGGCCGGGGTCGGAGCGGAGCAGTTCCTCGGCGGCAGTCTGTGCCTCCTTCAGCACCCGCATATCCCCCGCCAGATCGGCAATGCCCAGCTGAGGCAGGCCGTGCTGCCGGGAGCCGAAAAAGTCGCCGGGGCCCCGGAGGCGCAGATCCTCCTCCGCGATTTTAAATCCATCGTTGGTTTTTGACAAGACCCGCAGCCGCTCCCGGCTGTCCTGGCTGCGGGTGGAGGTCACCAGCACGCAGTAGGACTGGTGCTTGCCACGGCCCACCCGGCCCCGCAGCTGGTGGAGCTGGGAAAGGCCGAATCGGTCGGCGTTCTCCACGATCATCAGGGCGGCGTTGGGCACGTCCACCCCCACCTCGATGACGGTTGTGGATACCAGCACATCCAGTTCCCCGGCGGCAAAAGCGGTCATAACCGCGTCCTTCTCCTTGCTCTTCATCTTGCCGTGGACCAGGCCCACTCGCAGGTCGGGAAAGACCTGGGTCTGGAGGGTCTGGGCATAGGTGACAGCGGCTTTCAGGTCAGCTGCCGGGCCGCCGGGACCCGGTTCCTCTCCGTCAGCCTCCCCCTCTTCCACAGCGGGACAGACCATATAGACCTGACGCCCCTCTCCCACCAGCTTGCGGACAAAATTGTACATCCGCTGCCGCTTATCTTCCCCCACCACATAGGTCTCCACCGGGGAACGACCGGGGGGCAATTCATCCACCACCGACACATCCAGATCGCCGTAGATGATGAGGGCCAGGGTGCGGGGAATGGGGGTGGCCGACATGACCAGCACGTGGGGGGTACCGTTGGCCTTGGCCGCCAGAGCCGCCCGCTGGCCCACGCCAAAGCGGTGCTGCTCGTCGGTGACCACCAGCCCCAGCTTTGCAAAGGTCACTCCCTCACTCAAAAGGGCGTGGGTGCCGATAGCCAAATCCAGCTCGCCGCTCTCCAGGGCGGCATACACCGTCTTGCGGGCCTTGCCCTTCACCGCGCCGGTGAGCAGTCCTACCCGCAGTCCCGCCTGCTCCAGCAGAGGGGACAGTGAGCGGTAGTGCTGCTCGGCCAGCAGCTCGGTGGGGGCCATCAGGGCACACTGATACCCGTTTTTCGCCGCCAGCCAGGCCCCGTAGGCTGCCAGCATGGTCTTACCCGAACCCACGTCGCCCTGGACCAGCCGGTTCATGGGAGCGCCGGAGGTGAGATCGGCAGTCATCTCCCCAATCACCCGCCGCTGTGCCCCAGTGAGAGAGAAGGGGAGCAGATTTAGGAAGTCCTCCTCTGGGAACTGTTCAAAGGGCAGCCCTGCCGCCTTGTCCCGGCGGGTACGCAGCAGAGCCATGCCGCAGGTGAGATAGAACAGCTCCTCGAAAATGAGCCGCCGTCGGGCCACCGCCAGGGCATCCTCATCGGCAGGGAAGTGGACGTTGCGGACAGCAAACTCCGCCTCGGCCAGCTGGTGGGCCTGCCGCAGGTCATGGGGCAGGCTCTCCTCCACCTGGCCGGCACATTCCTCCGCGCACCGGAGGGTGAGCCCCGCCAGCAGGTTGTTGGACACCCCGTGGGTCAGGGAATATACCGGCAAAATGCGGCCGGTGAAGCGCACCTTGTCCACCCGCTCGCACACCGGGTTGGTCATCTGCCGCCGGGCGCCCTCACCTTCCACCTTGCCGAAACAGACGTAAGTTTCCCCCGTCCGCAGGGCATCCTTCAAATAGGCCTGGTTAAAAAAGGTGGCGGTGAGGCTGCCGGTGTCATCCACCAGGCGCACCTTCACCAGCTCCAGCCCCTTTCGGATACGGGAGAGTCGGGGCGGCTCGGCCACCATCAGAGTGAGGCATACCGGCACATCCGCCGGCGCCGAGGCAATGGAGGCGCTCTTCCGCCGGTCCTCGTAGTCCCGGGGATAGTAGCCCAGCAGATCACCCACGGTAGTCAGCCCCAGACGGGCCAGAGCTTTGGCCCGCGCAGGACCCACCCCAGGCAGGGCCTCCACGCCGGTCTTTAGTGTCAGCGACATGATCTCACCTCTTTTGCATCGTTCTATACCATTTTTGCATAAAAAGTTTCCAGGCTTCCATTTTCGGAAGGGAAGATAGTGTGAAAGGAAACCATCAGGGTGTCCTTTCGCGTCCAGTCAAAACTTTTTAAAACTTCTCAGAAGTTTTAAAAAGGCACTCAGTTTGTCGAAACCGCTTTTCGACAAACTGAGTGTAGCATATTTCCTATTTCCCGGCAAGCGGCCGGGAAGATTCCTGTAGTTCCCGCCAAGATTTGCAATTTTAAAGAAAAATGATTGCAAATACTTTAGCGTATAAGATATAATGTCACTACTGGTATAATATCATAGGGAATATGCCCGGAAAGGACCGGGCCCTCAGCCCCGGGCACGAAGGAGTGACCGGGGATTGCTTGCACAGTAAGAGATTTTTGTTAGAAAGGACGGACAGCATGGCGGAATGTAAGTTCAACAAGGTCCTGGTGGCAAACCGGGGCGAAATCGCCATCCGGGTATTCCGGGCCTGCTACGATCTGGGCCTGCACACGGTGGCCATGTATTCCAACGAGGACACCTTCGCCCTTTTCCGCACCAAGGCGGACGAGGCCTATCTCATCGGCGAGAACAAGTCCCCCCTGGGGGCCTATCTGGACATCCCCTCCATCATTGACCTGGCCAAGCGCCGCAACGTGGACGCCATCCACCCCGGCTACGGCTTCCTGAGTGAGAATGCCGACTTTGCCAAGGCCTGCGAGGATGCCGGCATCACCTTCATCGGCCCCTCCTCCAAGATTCTGGCTCAGATGGGCGACAAGCTGACGGCCAAGGCCATTGCCAAGGCCTGCAACGTGCCCACCATCCCCGGCTCCTCTGAACCACTGAAAAGCGGAGAAGAGGCCCTGGAGAAGGCCATCTCCTACGGCTTCCCCATCATTCTGAAGGCGGCCGGCGGCGGCGGCGGCCGCGGTATGCGCCGCTGCGACAAGCCGGAGGAAGTCATCCCCGCCTTCAATCTGGTGAAGAGCGAGGCCAAGAAGGCCTTCGGCAACGAAGACATCTTCATTGAGAAGTACCTGGTGGAGCCCAAGCACATCGAGGTACAGATCCTGGGCGACAAGCACGGCAATGTGGTCCACCTGGGCGAGCGCGACTGTTCCCTGCAGCGCCGCTACCAGAAGGTGGTGGAGTTCGCTCCCGCCTTCAGCGTGCCCGAAGCCACTCGCCAGAAGCTGTATGAGGATGCCGTCAAGGTGGCCAAGCACGTGGGCTATGTCTCCGCCGGCACCGTGGAGTTCCTGGTGGATAAGGAGGGCAACCACTACTTCATCGAGATGAACCCCCGTATCCAGGTGGAGCACACCGTCACCGAGATGGTCACCGGTGTGGACCTGGTGCGGGCCCAGATCCTCATTGCCGAGGGTCACCCCCTGTCCACCCCTGAGATCGGCATCCCCTCTCAGGATGCCGTCCACATGAACGGCTATGCTCTTCAGTGCCGGGTGACCACCGAGGACCCGGCCAACAACTTCGCCCCCGACACCGGCAAGATCACCGCCTACCGCTCCGGCGGCGGCTTCGGCGTCCGTCTGGACGGCGGCAACGCCTACACCGGCGCTGAGATCTCCCCCTATTACGACTCTCTGCTGGTCAAGGTCACCTCCTGGGACAACACCTTCGAGGGTGTGTGCCGCAAGGCCATGCGTGCCATCAGCGAGGAGCACGTCCGCGGCGTCAAAACCAACATCCCCTTCGTCACCAACATTCTGGCCCACCCCACCTTCCAGGCCGGCCAGTGCCACACCAAGTTTATCGACGAGACTCCCGAGCTCTTCGACATCGACACCGGACGGGACCGTGCCACCAAGATCCTCAAATATATCGCCCAGATCCAGGTGGACTCCCCCTCTGCCGAGCGTCCTCAGCATGACATTCCCCGTTTCCCGCCCTACGAGAACACCCCGCCCAAGTGTACCGGCCTGAAGCAGCTGCTGGACAGCAAGGGTCCCGAGGCGGTGCGGGACTGGGTGCTGGACCAGAAGAAGCTGCTCATCACCGACACCACCATGCGGGACGCCCATCAGTCCCTGCTGTCCACCCGGGTGCGTACCCGGGATATGCTGAAGGCCTCCGAGGGCACCGCCGAAATCCTCAACGATTGCTTCTCCCTGGAGATGTGGGGCGGCGCCACCTTCGACGTGGCCTACCGGTTCCTTCACGAGTCTCCCTGGGAGCGTCTGCGGCTGCTGCGGGAGAAAATCCCCAACATTCCCTTCCAGATGCTGCTGCGGGGTGCCAACGCCGTGGGTTACACCAACTACCCCGACAACCTGATCCGCGCCTTTATCAAGGAGGCCGCCATCGGCGGCATTGATGTGTTCCGCATCTTTGACTCCCTGAACTGGATCCCCGGCATGGAAGTGGCCATGGACGAGGTGCTCAAGCAGGGCAAGCTGTGCGAGGCCACCATCTGCTACACCGGCGACATCCTGGACCCCAAGCGGGACAAGTACACCCTGGAGTACTACGTCAACATGGCCAAGGAGCTGGAGAAGCGGGGCGCTCACCTGCTGTGCATCAAGGATATGTCCGGCCTGCTGAAACCCTACGCCGCCAAGAAGCTGGTGTCCACCCTGAAGCAGGAGATCGGCCTGCCCATCCATCTGCACACTCATGACACCTCCGGCAACCAGGTGGCCGCCTATCTGATGGCCGCCGAGGCCGGCGTGGACATCGTGGACTGCGCCATCGACTCCATGTCCTCCATGACCAGCCAGCCCTCCATGAACGCGGTGGTGGCCGCCCTCCATGGCCAGGAGCGGGACACCGGCCTGGACAGCGACAAGCTGCAGAAGCTGTCCGACTACTGGGCCGACGTGCGCCTGCGCTACAGCAAGTTTGAGGCGGGCATCAAGAACCCCTCCACCGACATCTACCGCTACGAGATGCCTGGCGGCCAGTACACCAACCTGAAGAGCCAGGTGGAGAGCATCGGCCTGGGCCACCAGTTCGAGGCGGTCAAGGAGATGTACAAGACCGTCAACCATATGCTGGGCGACATCGTGAAGGTGACTCCCTCCTCCAAGATGGTAGGCGACCTGGCCATCTTCATGGTGCAGAACGACCTGACTCCCGAGAATATCGTGGAGCGGGGCGAGGCCCTCACCTTCCCCGACTCCGTGGTCAGCTACTTCAAGGGCATGATGGGTCAGCCCGCCTGGGGCTTCCCCGAGGACCTGCAGAAGGTGGTCCTCAAGGGCGAGAAGCCCATCACCTGCCGCCCCGGCGAGCTGCTGGAGCCCATCGACTTTGAGAAGGCCCGGGAGGAGGTCCGCAAGTTCTATCCCGACGCTTCCGACCACAACGTCATCTCCTGGTGCCTCTATCCCAAGGTGGTGGAGGACTTCTACCGTCACCGTCAGGAGTACGGTTATATCATGCGCATGGGCAGCCATGTGTTCTTCAACGGCATGGCCCTGGGCGAGACCAACAAGATCAACATCGAGGACGGCAAGACCCTGGTCATCAAGTATATGGGTCTGGGCGACCTGAACGAGGACGGCACCCGCAACGTGCAGTTCGAGCTCAATGGTATGCGCCGCGAGGTGGCCGTGCCCGACAAGAGCGCTACCGCGCAGGCCCGCAAGGTCAATCTGGCCGATCCCTCCGACAAGAGCCAGGTGGGCGCCTCTATCCCCGGCATGGTGTCCAAGGTGAACGTCAAGCCCGGCGACAGGGTGGAGGAGAACCAGGTCCTGGCCGTCATCGAGGCCATGAAGATGGAGACCTCCGTGGTGGCCCGCATGGCGGGTACCGTGGACGAGGTACTCATCAAGGAAGGCGGCTCCGTCAAGGCCGGCGAGCTGCTCATCACTATTAAATAATACAGCGGGGGCCGGTCGTGAGACCGGCCCCCCTTTTTACATCATCTATACCTGGAGGCTTCATCTATGGAAACCATTCTCCACCTGCTCCCCCTCACCCCGGAAGAGCAGGACCGCTTCCGTACCGCCGCTCCCAGCGAGGAGCACCTCTTTCTCCCCACCAGCGACCGCCGAGGTGCTGCCGCCATCCCCCAGGACTGGCGGGAACGCACCACCATCCTCATGGGTTTCGTTCCCCCGGCAGATCTCAAAACCTTCCCCCGGCTGAAATGGGTCCAGAGCTGGAACGCTGGTGTGGACCCCTATCTGGCCCCGGGCGTGCTGCCCGAGGGGGTGCTCCTTACCTGCGCCGCCGGAGCCTACGGCCCCGCCGTCTCCGAGCATCTGCTGGCCATGCTGCTGGCCATCTACAAGCGGCTGCCCGCCTACCGGGATCAGCAAAACGCCCACACCTGGGCCGATTTAGGCCACGTCCACTCCCCGCGGGGGCAGACCGTTCTGGTGGGCGGTACCGGCGACATCGGCCGCCACTTCGCCCACCTGTGCCGGGCGCTGGGGGCCAAAACCGTCATGGGCCTCCACCGCTCCGACGCTTCCGTGGAGGACTTCGACCAGACTTTCCCCCTGTCCACCATCGACTGCCTGCTTCCCCAGGCCGATGTGGTGGCCCTGGTCCTCCCCCATAACAGGGATACCGCCGGACTCATGGACCGTCGCCGTCTGCTGCTGATGAAGTCCGATGCCGTGCTTCTCAACGCCGGCCGGGGCTCTGCCATCGACTGTGCCGCCCTGGCGGAAGTCCTGTCCCAGGGGCATCTGCTGGGGGCGGGACTGGATGTCACCGACCCGGAGCCCCTCCCTCCGGATCACCCTCTCTGGAGCGCTCCCCGGGCCCTCATCACCCCCCACACCGCCGGAGGCTACAACCATATGCAGGTCACCCTGGATCAGCTCCAGGCCCTGTTTTTGGACAATCTGGACCGCTTTTTGTCCGGCCAGCCCCTTCGCAGCCGCATGAAATAAAACCTCTGTTGACATACCTCGGGTTTCTAGGTATAATATACCTAGAAACCCGAGGTATTGTTTTTGATCTGAAAGGAGGTTTCCCATGAAAGCGGATAAATCCCTGCTGTCTGGCAGCACCACCCTGCTGGTACTCTCTCTCCTGTCCGGAGAGGACAAGTACGGCTACCAGATGATCGCCGAGCTGGAGGCCAAGAGCGACCACACCTTCTCCATGAAGGAGGGCACCCTCTACCCCATTCTCCACACCCTGGAGAAGGAGGGGGCGGTCCAGTCCTACGAGAAGGAGGCCCCCACCGGCCGCACCCGCAAGTATTACCACATCACAAAAAAGGGCTTTCGGCTGCTGGATGAGAAGAAGAAGGAGTGGACCACCTTCTCCCAGGCGGTGAACGCGGTGCTGGCCGGGTCCGCCCCGGCCATGGCCTGATGGACGCCCCCGGCGGTTCCCGGCTCACCATAAACCAATTCTGCGGTCAGGTATGTTCCTTCGTCCGGTTCTCTCCCGACCACGACGCCATTTCCGCAGAGCTAACCGGCCACATGGAGGAGCACCGGGACACCCTGCTGGAGGCCTATCCAAACATGACCCTGTGGGACGCCGAGTCCAGGGCCGTCCGGGCCATGGGAGACCCGGAAGAACTGGGCCGCTGGCTGGATCAGATCCATCATCCCCTGTTGGGCTGGTTTCAGATCTGGTTCCGCCGGGTGGTGTGGACTCTGGCCATCCTCATCCTGCTCTTCGCCCTACCCCAGGCAAAAGAGACGGTCACTAACCTGATCGCGCCCCCCAGTTACGACGGTGTGGGGATGGGCTATCTTCTGGAGCATTATGACGAGCACGACGTGGTGGCCGATTTCACCCCCGGCGCTGTTTGGCAGTATGAGAGCTACACCTTCTCCATCCAGCGGGCGGTTGTCACACACTCGGAGACCAGCGTATACCGTGACGAGGCCTTGCATCTGAGCTATCTGCTGAAGGTGACCCACTCCAACCCCTGGCAGCGGGGGCCGGAATTCCGGGAATGGCTGTGGGCCGAGGACGATCTGGGCAACCGCTACCCCTCCAGAGGTGAGCAGGGGCTGTACCAGCTGCCCACCTCCGCCGGGGATTCCTCCGGCAATCCATCCGCCGTCTATCCCTTCGCCTCCTACTATGATCTATGGGTGGGGGGTATTGATCCGGAGGCAACCTCCGTCACCCTCCACTTTGACCGCTTCGGAGAGAACGCCATCTCTCTGACCCTGCCGCTGAAAGGAGGGGACTGACATGGCCAGATCCTTTGTCACCCCCGCCCAGCGGAAGCGCCGCATCCTCCGGGACGCCCTGCTGCTGGCAGTAGTCCTGGTGGTGCTGATACTCCGGCTGGACTTTCCCATCCTCACCGCCGAACAGGCCCTGGAGGCCACCCAGGACCGCTATTTCTTCGGCCCCGGGGAGGTCATCACTACTCTGGACTATTCCCGGGAGGCCAACAAAGTCAAGATCGGCCAGTACGACCGCTACTACATTCTCCGCCACGGGGACTGGTACGCCTGGTGCGGCGTCAACCACTACGGCCTGTTCTGGCAGACCGGCGGCCTGGACGCTGTGGAGAACGATCCGGACCTGCCTCTGGTACCTCTGGTGGTCAGCGACTGGAACAGCGGAGCTGTGCTGGTGATCTCCAACGACCCAGAGATCACCCAGGTGGAGATCACGTTCCCCATTTCTGCTGAAACAAAGCAGGGCTACACCCTGCTCTCCGCCAGCCAGACCGAGAGTACAGAGAACTGCTTCCTGATCCCCTATACATCAGGTCCCGGCTTCTTCTTTCCGGAGGACCTCCAGGTCAAGGGCTACGACGCCGCCGGAGCCCTGCTCTACCAGTCACCCAAACCGGAATCCTGGGCCACCCGTTATGAATTGAGGTGAGTGTATGTCCTCCAATCGCTGCGAGACATTTTGCAGGCAGGTGTGCGCCTTTGTCCGCTTCTCTCCCGACCACGACGCCATCACCGCCGAACTCACCGCCCACCTGGAGGACCACCGGGACGCTCTACTGGAACTTCACCCTGACCTGCCCCCGGAGGAGGCCGAAGCGGCGGCAGTGAGTGCCATGGGAGACCCGGTGGAATTGGGCCGGGCCCTGAATGAGAGCCACAGTCCCCTACTGGGGTGGTTTCAGATCTGGTTCCGCCGACTGGTTTGGGGCCTGGCGGTGCTGGTGCTGCTTCTTACGTTACCCCAATTGGGGCAGCTGATCACCAATCTGACCGCCCCTCTCCAATACGATGGCCATATTGAAAACCTGCTGGAGCATTATGAGGCGTTTGATGTGGTATCCGATGACACTCCAGGTGCTGTGGGACAGTACCGGGACTATGATTTTTCCGTTCCGCGGGCCATCGTATTCCGGAACTCCGGCAGCAACACTCTGACGCTGCGCTATCTCCTGAAGGTGTCCCATCCCAACCCCTGGCAGGGTCGGCCGGAATTTATGGACTGGCTTTGGGCGGAGGACGATTTGGGCAACACCTATCCCTCTGAATGTCAGGTGGTACCCTATCAATTTTCTGATATTCACTCCGGAGGAAGCCTTACCAATTCGTATTTTTTTGCCTCCTATTACGGGCTGTGGGTAGACAACATCCCCCTAGAGGCCACCTCCGTCACCCTTCACTTTGACCGCTACGGAGAGGATATTCTCTATTTCACCCTGCCCCTGAAAGGAGGCGCATAACATGGTCAGACGCTTTGTCACGCCTGCCCAGCGTAAGCGCCGCATCGTCCGGGACACTCTGCTGCTTGTAATCATCCTGGTGATACTGACGCTCCGGCTTGACTTCCCCGTCCTCACCGCCAATCAGGCTCTGGAGGCCACTCAGGCCCGCTACTTTTTCGGTCCTGGGGAAGTCATAAGCACCCAGGATTATTCCA
This sequence comes from Flavonifractor sp. An52, assembly GCF_002159385.1. Taxonomy (NCBI): domain Bacteria; kingdom Bacillati; phylum Bacillota; class Clostridia; order Eubacteriales; family Oscillospiraceae; genus Flavonifractor; species Flavonifractor sp. An52. Next base: position 11,797 of record NZ_NFIB01000010.1, on the reverse strand, counting down.
TAAACCATCTTGTCAGCCGGCTCTTTGTCCGGAGCAGTGACCGGGTCGGCAGCTATGACCGCTACTACATCCTCCGCAACGGGGACTGGTACGCCTGGTGCGGAATCAACCGCCGCCTTCTGTTGTTCTGGCAGACCGGTGAACTGGGCGCTGTGGAAAATGATCCGGATCTTCCCCTAGTTCCCCTCATCGTCAGCAATCAGTATAACGGGATTGTACTGGTAATCTCCAATGATCCAGAGATCACTCAGGTGGAGATCACGTTCCCTATTTCTGCCGAAACAAAACAGGGCTACACCCTGCTCTCCGCCAGCCAGACCCAGAGCACGGAGAACTGCTTCCTGATTCCCTATACGTCAGGCCCCGGCTTTGTCTTTCCGGAGGATCTCCAGGTCAAGGGCTACGACGCCGCCGGAGCCTTGCGCTACCAATCCCCTATACCGGAATCCTGGGCCACCCATTATGAATTGAGGTGAGTGTATGGCCTCCAATCGCTGCGAGACATTTTGCAGACAGGTGTGTGCCTTTGTCCGCTTCTCTCCCGACCACGACGCCATCACCGCCGAACTCACCGCCCACCTGGAGGACCACCGGGACGCCCTGCTGGAACTTCACCCCGACCTACTCCCGGAGGAGGCCGAAGAGGCAGCTGTTCTGGCTATGGGAGACCCGGAAGAACTGGGCCGGGCCCTGAATGAGAGCCACAGTCTCCTGCTGGGGTGGTTCCAGATCTGGTTTCAAGCGGTGGTGTGGTTCTTGTCAGCCATCATTATAATATTTTCCCTGTTCCACCTGCCCGGCACCTTGGAGAACCTGACCGGAAAGCCCGATTCTGTCAGCAGCGATCCCGCCCTCTACTTTGAGCGTCATGTCCACCCGGACAATCTGGTGGCTCAGTATGAGACCAATGCTGTCTATCAGGACCCGCCCTATACCTACACCATAAAACAGGTCGGCATTGAGAACTACTCCGGCGCCCGCTATGTGGACTGTATCCTTCAGGTAACGCAATCCAATCCCTGGCTGCGCTGTCCCGCCTTTGGCTATGACTTGTGGGCGGAGGACGATGTGGGCAACCGCTATCCCTCTCCCCGGGAGTGGCAGGCTCTGGACGAAACCGTCTTTTCCAGAGTGCAGGTCAGCACCCCCATGGGTGATTTCCCCTTTGCCACTCACTACTGCCTCACCGTCACCAATGTGGACCCGGCAGCCTCCCAGTTGACCTTCCGCTTCGACCGCTATGGAGAAGTCCGCCTCTCCCTCACCGTTCCGCTGAAGGGAGGCGAAGCAGATGGCTGAACGTTCCATCTCCCGGCGAGGCCGCAAATGGCGCATCCTGCGGGACGCCGTAGTCCTGCTGCTTACTCTGGTTTTCCTGGCCGTCACCCTGGATTTCCCCATGCTTACCGCTGAACAGGCCCTGCGGGCCACCCAGACCCGGTATTACTGGGAGGACGGCCAGGTGGTGGCGGATCTGGGGTCCGGCCCTCTCTATGACCGCCAGTACCTGCTGCGCATGGGAAACTGGTACGCCTGGTGTGGTCTGTCCCGGGAAGGGCTGCTCTGGGATTCCGGCACGCTTGTGTCCCTTTACCGGGACCCGGAACAACCGCTGAGTGCCGTCACACCCTACAGTTGGGGGGCTGTTCTGGTGCTGGCCGGTGACCCGGACATTGTCCAGGTGGAGGTGGAGTACCCGGTGTTGGTCTCTGAGTCGGACGCCGGCAGAGTCTATGGCCTGAATACCCTCCGCCAGGGCCCGGTGGCAGACGGCTGCTTCTGGTTTCAGCTCACCGGGAACCTGCTCCCCGCCTATTATATGGACCGTATCCGCCTCCGTGGCTACGACGCCGACGGAAGGCTGATCTACCAGTCCCCTGAACCGGAATCCTGGACGACTCGTTATGAACTGAGGTGAGTGTATGTCCTCCAAAACCTTTGATAGTTTCTGCGATCAGGTGTGTGCATCTATCCGCTGGCCTCCCGCCCGGCATCTGGCCCGGGAAGAGCTGACCGCCCACCTGGAGGACCACGCCGCCGCGCTGGAGGAGAAAGGGATCTCTGCTGAGGAGGCCGCAGTCCAGGCCGTGGAAGCCATGGGAGACCCACAGGAGATCGGCCGCCAGCTGGACCGCTGTCACAGCCCTCTGCTCCCCCGGCTGTCCAAAATCTTTGCCCTGTGCGCCTGCGCCCTCTTTCTCATCGGCTTCTGCGCCAGCGTTCTGCATCAGACTGGTTTCTTCCGCTATGAAACCGTGCTGCTGCCCACCCCCACCCTGCCCGGCTGGGACGATGGAGACCTGCTCTGCGAGGGAGATGCCCAGGGCGGCGGCCATGTGGGGGGCTATACCATCCAGGCCAAAGACGCCGCTCTGGTCCACCGCCCCAGCACCAAATTCCGCCCCTCCATGCTGGAAATCCAGGCCGCTGTCACCGTCTCCCACTGGCAGCCCTGGCTGGACCACCTGACCCCCTCCATCCCCGCCGTCTGGACCGACTCCGACGGCGCCTCCGGTACGGTCTCCTGTTGCCCCATGGCCTCCACCCTTCTGGCTCAAAACTGGTATCTGGTTCTGGAGGACCCCACCCCCGGCTGCAGCTGGTTCTCCGTCACTCTGGGCAGGCCCGGCGATCAATGCACCCTGGAAATCACTCTGGATGAGGAGGTGCCTCCGGCATGAAACACTTTCGCTATTACATCCTGCCCCGCCTCCTGCTGGTCCTGAGTATCATAGCCGCTCTGTTCTGTCTCTTCTTCCTGTGGCTTTCACTGGATGCCCCGCTCCCCTCCCCGGCCGCCATCTGCGCCCGGATAGATCGGGAAAACTACAGCTCCGGCGGCGAGATCGTGGCCTCCGGCCCCATCGATATGACGGAGGAAGGGATCATCATCAAAAGTGATTATACCGACCGGGACTGCTGGTGGTTCATACGCCGCAGCGGCGATCGCTTTCAGCTCCAGGTGCTGGAGCGGCTGGCCGGGTTCCTGTGGCGCCCATTGGACCGCGCTACCCGTGGCCGTTCCTATCAGCTCTCCCTCCAGGATCAGCCCATCGGATGTACCTTTGATGTCTTTCAGCTGACCTCCCTGGATGGCTTCTCTGGTATGGATGCCTCAAAGGTCATTCCCATCCTCCTCTGTGCGGACCCCGCTGTGGTGCGGGTGGAGGCCCAACTGGTTGCCCTGTCAGAGGAGGACTGGGCCAATCCACAGGCCGCCATCGCCCAGCGCGGAGTCTCCCCCACCTTCACCAAGGCGGGAGACGGAGTATGGGTAGGTCCCTCCCCCTATGTCCTGATCCCCTGGGCATCCCCCAAGAGCAGCGGCTATCTCGTGGCCTTCTGCCAGGGCTATGACGCCGACGGCAATCTGGTCTGCTCCTATGATCCCACCAAAGACAGGGAATGAGGTGAATCCGCCTTGTGCCAGCCATTTGAACAATTCTGCGACCAGGTGTGTTCTGTCATCCGACTGCCGCTGGCAAAACGTCTGGCCCGGGAAGAGCTGACCGCTCACCTGGAGGATCACGCCGCCGCACTGGAGGAACAGGGCATCGAACCTGAGGTAGCCGCCCGCCGGGCGGTGGAGGCCATGGGAGATCCCTATCAGATCGGCCATGAGCTGGACCGCTGCCACAGTCCTCTGGTCCCCGGCCTGACCGCCCTCTTCACCGTGCTGGGCGTCATGCTCATTCTGGTCAGCACCGTGGCCAGCGGCCTGCATCAGACCGGCCTCTTTGCCCACACCTCCCTGCTCCCGCCCTCCTGCACCCTTCCCTCCCAGCCGGACGAAACTCTGGTGGTCTCCGGCTCCGCCTCCGGCAGCGGAACGGTGGGAGGCTATACTGTCACCGCCCACGACGCCGCCCTGATCCGCACGCCGGATTACCCCGACCATCCTCAGCTGGAACTCCAGGTTTCCCTCTCGGTCTCCCACTGGCAGCTGTGGCTGGATAACCTGGAACTGTACCAGGTGCCCTGTACCTGGATCGACTCCACCGGTGCCACCGGGGAGGCCTATTGCTCCACCTGGTCCACCTCGCCCTTGGCCGCCAGCGGGTATCTCACCATCACCGATCCCACCCCCGGCGCCCAATGGTTCACCATCACCCTGGGCAAACCCGGCGACCAGATCATACTCCGCATTGAGCTGGAGGAGGAGGTGCCGTTTTCATGACCCATTTTCGCTACTATACCCTACCCCGCATCCGCTGGGCCTTGAGCATCCTGCTGCTGTGCCTGGGACTGCTCTCCGTCTGGGTAGCCCTGGATACTCCCCTCCCCTCCTCCGCCGCCGCGTGTGAGCGTCTGAACCGGGAACACTATGTGATAGATAACACCATCCTGGCCTCCGGCCCCATCCAATACCAGGAGCTCCGGGGTGACTATGTACCAAAAAGCACCTGGTGGTTTGTGGGCCGCCAGGGGGACACCGTGCAGTTTTACACCCTGGACCGGCTGGCCGGTTTCCTGTGGCGGCCTGCGGACACCCTTCCCTTTTGGCAGCTGGATCTCACCCAGCAGGAAGATCCCATTTACTGCAATCTGTTCGGCTCTCAACCCAATATTGGCCTTGCCTTTGAGGCCACCCCCGTGGTGATCTGCACCGATCCCAGGGTGGTGCGGGTAGAGGCCCAGCTGATTTCTCTGGGTGCCAGTGAACGGGCCGATCCCCAGGCCGCCATCGACAGCCACGGCGTCTCTCCCACCTTTACCCAGGTGGCTGACGGCGTGTGGGCCGCTCCCTCCACCCTGGCACCCGGCCCATCCGATGACAGCGTTGCCATCTGGCTGGCCTGGTGCCAGGGCTATGACGCCGACGGTAATTTGATCTGCCAGGATTCCCCTACTTCCTGACCTGCTGGCAACTCTTCCAATGATTTACTTGCAGCCCTGTTGATGCTAACATTGCCTTGGGTGACCGGACCCTCTGTCCGGCCACACCGGGCAATATGGAACAGGAGGTCGGTCATTGTGAAGAAAAGCCAGTGGATGGGCCACGGGATGGCCCTGGTCTGCGTTGTGGTCTGGGGCTCCACTTTTATGGTGAGTAAGGGCCTGATGACCTTCCTCCAGCCCGTCCAGCTGATGCTGCTCCGCTTCATTCTGGCCTATCTTCTACTGTGGGTCCTCCATCCCAAGTGGTATTTCCGCTGGCGGGAGGAGTGGCGTTTCCTCCTGTTGGCCCTGTTTTCCAACACCCTCTACTGTCTGGCGGAAACCAACGCCATCACCCTGACCCAGACCTCCAACGTGAGCATCCTGGTCTCCACGTCCCCCATCATGATGGCCCTGCTTCTGGCGGTCATCCGGAAGGAGGAGCATCTGAAGCGGGGCCAGATCACCGGCTACGCCGTGGCCTTCGTGGGCGTGGTGCTGGTGGTCCTCAACGGTATGACCGCCCTCCATCTTCGGCCCCTGGGAGATCTGCTGGCCCTGTCCGCCGCCGCCTCCTGGTCGGTCTACTGCCTGCTGCTGCGCCGGTGGTCCCCGCTGTACGACGGCCTGCTCATCACCAGAAAGCTGATGTTTTACGGCATCCTGACGGTGCTTCCTCTGGTCCTGCTGGACGGTCATCCCATCCCCTTTGAATCGGTGTTCACCTGGGAAAATGGGCTGAAGCTGATGTATCTGGGCTTTGTGGGCAGCGCTCTATGCTACCTGTTCTGGAATAAGGCCACTCAGAAGATCAGCGTGCTGAAAGCCAGCCTGTACATCTACATGGTCCCCCTGGTTACCCTGGTGGTCAGCGCCGTGGCCCTCCATGAAACCATCACCGTCACCGGCGTGATCGGCATTTTCCTGGTGATTGCCGGCATGGTCCTGGGCACGCTTTAAACTACATAACCAACAAGAAGCACAGACGGTCAAACAGGCCGGTCTGTGCTTCTTCTGTTTGTTCTCCCCACCGGCTGTTACTCCACCATCTTCTCCAGTTCCTCCCAGGTGGGTCCCAAAGTCTCGATCTCGCCCCAAGTGGAAAACTTCTGTTCCATCAGTGCCCAGGTGATATACCAGTACACATATTCTACACCCAAATGGGCGGGCAGAATGCTCTCAATGATCTCCCGCAATTCTTCAAACCCATCGGGGATTCCGGGTACATCAGGGAAGTAAACCTCCACCGTCCCCGCCTTTCCGGTCTCTCTGGCCTGGGCATTGATGCCGCAACCTTTCAGATTGTCATTGATGGCCGCCAGAGTGAAGCTGTCTCCACCGATGCGGAGCAGGGCGGCCAAGGCCGCCCGCCGCATTTCCAGATCGGCGGTCACCGGCCGCCGGGTCAGCAGGCTCTCCACAGCCTCCAGCCCCCGGTCCTCCGCCGTGGAGAGCAGCATCTCCCGCTGGATCTCCTCCAGACCAGCTTCCACGCCGTCCAGCGCCTGACCCTGGGCCTCCAGCTCCCCGCCGTTGGCGGTGCCCTCCAGTTCATAAACCCGCAGGGGCCGCAGCAGTTCCTTCAGATATTGTGCATATCCGCTCATACCGTCCCCTCCGTACGGGTGACCGAGACAGTGTTCAGTTGGGGCAGTACATCGTGCTCCACCGTCACATCGGCGGCGGGGGCGGTAAGTGTGTAGTTTTCCACTCCGTCCACCTCATAGATCAGCTGGCCCAGCTTAGCCCGCAGGATGTTCTGGCCCAGTCGCTGTCCATTAAACCAGCTCCGAATGGCCTGCTCCACATTCTGCCGCACCGTCTCCCCGTCCCGGTTGGCCGCTGTCTGGATCTGAGCGGTCACATCCACATTCTGTACTTCCGGGGCACGCACCTGCACATCCACGGCGATCTCCCGCCGCTCCTCAAAATAGGCCTGCAATTCCTCCAGCAGCTCCTCATCGGGCACTCCGGCAGCGGTAGCCACAACCACATCCACCGAGCCCACCCCTCTGGGCCGGGACACCACCGCCGCAGCCGCCACCTGAGGAAAGGACATGGCGCTCTGCTCATAGTAGGCGGCGTTTGCTCCGTTGGGCATCCGCTGGAAGGTCTCCAGCACTCTGGCCCGCAGGGTCTCGTCGTCCTCCGCATCCAGGCCGCCGGAGAATCCCTCCGGATTGGTACACCGGCTGACCCCCACCGGGGCCACTGCCATGGCCCGGATGGCGCCTGCCGCCACATTGCCCGCCGTCCCCGGCTCCAGGGCGGTTGCCGGGGCGTCCATCTGGGTTTCACCGGCCTGGAGGGTAACCTCCTGGGTGGTCTCAAAACGGATCAGCCCCGCCGTCATACACACCGTCCCCGCCGGGATGGTCAGATCAGCCTGGGCGGCACTGTCCGTCTGGAAACGAATTGTCCCCTCCGCCGCCACAGCCTCACGGCGTTCCAGGCCCCGCAGCTGGGCGTGCTTGTCCAGATATTCCCCCTCCGCACTCTGGGGAAAGCACTGGCGGTTTAACCAGTCGGCCTGAATGTACAGGGCGTAGATCTGGGCAGCCACGGCGTACAGCCGCACCGCCATATCTCCGTCTCCGGCCAGAGCAATCCCCGTCTCTTTCTCAAAGATGGCCGTCATCTCTCCATAGATCTCGTCAATGGATCTCACCAAATCCCTCCCGTCTCAACCGACAGCTTCAGCTCCTCCCCCTGCCAGGTCAGCGCCACCTCCATGGTGCCGTCCTCCTTCAGGCTCACGGCAGTCACCGTCAGGTCAGGCTCGTCCTCCAGGGCCTGGGCCACATATTGCTGGGCCAGGTTCTGTCGCTGGGCGGGCTTGCAGCGGCCCAGCTGGTAGAGCTGGCTGCCCAGGTTGGGCAGAAAGGGGAAGCTGCCCCGCGGGATGGACAGCTTCCACAGCACCCTCTGGAGCAGCTCCTGGCTGCCCTCCGCCCGCCGGTAGCCGCCCCCCTCGTCGGGCACATAGTCGCCGTCCCTTACCATCAGTTCCATCTGCTCACTCCCTCGTCATGACCTCCTTGCCGTTGACCAGCAGTTTGCCGGTCACGGACACCGTGCCGTCCATGCCCAGGCGAATGGAGGTGCCTCCGCTGTAGAGCAGCACCTCACCTTCTGCCACGCCGTACTCCTCGGCACACCGTGCCCCCGCTACGCAGGGGGCCTCACCGTCGGCGCCGGTCTTGAGGACCAGCACCTGGTCACCCCGGGCTGGCCGCCATACATAGCCGCCGGGGGCAAATACCGGCAGGTCACGCCGCTCGCCGTCCAGGCATACCCCTGCCGGGTCGCCCCCCAGGGTAACGGTGCCCACCTGAGAACCTCCATCTTTTCTTCTACGCCGCTGCTGCTGTGCCAGCCACATCTTGTCTCCCTCCTACTTCAATGCCGCCGGGTCCCCCAGCACCAGCCGGGTGTAGGTTCCCTTTTCGTCCATTCCGCTCACCATTTCCGCTACCCGCCAGGTGCCCCGGCCTACCGGCTTGTTCAGGTGGACTTCCACCAGCTCCCCCGGCCAGGCCACAAAGGTCCCGGGCAATTCCAGCTCCAGCTGCCGCAGTTCCTCCGCCGACCGCTCCAGCTGGTAGTTGCCGGAATAGCGCATGGTCTGATAACTGCTCTTCCCCGGCATGGTAAGCACCCTCCGGCACCGTCCGCCCCGCCGGGCGAAGTCCTCGTTTTCCACCGTCTGCACCGCCCCGGTGGTCCTGTCACGCACCAGGATCTGGGACAGAACGCCGTACCGCTGATCCCGCAGGGTAAGTGCGGTCACCCCCGTGTCCTCGGACAGCACCAGCTTCTCCCCTGTCTCCCAAGGGGTGACCACCAGCCGCCCCAGCCGGTCAAACCGGGGGGTAATCCCGCCGTAATACCGGCAGAACTCATAGACCACCTGCCACTCGCTGCTTCCCACCGCCACGGAAAAGCCGGGCACGGCGGTGAGTTTGGCCCCCGGCGCCGCCTCCAGCCCGTAGGGCGTCACATGGTCCCGCAGGATGTCCTGCCAGGTGGCCACCTGGTAGTCCATACCCAGAGCCTCATTGTCCAGCAGCCGGGCCGCCATACCTCGACCAGATATGGTCAAAAAACCGCCCTGTTCATCCCAACCCCGCTCGCACTCGTCCACCAAGCCCGTGAATACCCGCTGACCTCCATCGTCGGCGGTAAAGCTGACTGCCTCCGCCAGCAGATCCTCCTCCGGCTCCCACAGGCAGCGCACCTCGAAGCTGTCGCAGGGGGTGCCCAGCCCATACTGAAACTTCCATTCCGTTACCTGGGGCAGAGCAATCTGACTTCCGTCCCAGCAATGCAGTACGGCCTCCATCACGCCACCCGCACTTTCTGCCCCGGGTAGATCAGGTTGGGATTTTTGATCTGGGGATTGAGGGCGATAAGGTCTGTCAGACTCACTCCATACCGCCGGGCAATCCCCCACATGGTGTCCCCCCGTACCACGGTGTACCACTGCTCTCCGGTGGAACCAGTCTGGGCGGTCCCTCCCGTCGTTCCGCCAGAGGCGGTGGTCACTCGGGTACCTGTGCTGTGCCCACCGAACTCCTCCCAGAAGGTAAAAGTGTACTTCACATAGTCCGCTCTGGGCTCCTGACTGAGGGAGAGCTCCACAAAGTAGGCGTTGGCCGTCTGCCACACCGGATGGACCAGGATACCCGGCCCCTCGTTGTAAAAGACGCTGGCCAACTTCTTGAATTCGTCGTAGGCCCCCTCCCCCACAAACTCTCCTTCTCCTCGCATGATGCGGTAAGAGGGTCCCAGATCCTGCAGGGCATAGTGGCCGAAGGGCACCTCCCTGGCCCCCACCTTCCGCTTGAAGGAGATGGAATACACCCTGGGATTGTGGGGCCATACATAGTTTTTATAGCGCATTGCCGCCAGTCTCACAGCAGTTGAAACCCCCCGTCAAATCTTCGTGCGTCCCGCCGCACCAGCCGGTCCAGCCGCCGCAGCCCATCCTGGCCGCCGTTCTGTTCTCTGCCCGGCGGCTCCAATGTCACCACTTGCGTCTGCCGCTCCGCCACCGGAAGGCCCGCCAGGCTGATCCGTACCGCCTGATCCAGCTCCCGGACAGCCTCCGTCCAGGCCCGGTCAGTCTCCGGCCCGCCATTCGTCCGGCGCTCCCCGGCCTGACCCAGTACGTCTAACCCCGCCGCCCACCGGCGGATATCTCCGCCGGTGACAGTTCCGGAACCGCCCGCCGTCAGAGCCAAACCGGCCCCGTCCCTGCCCTCCAGACTGGACAAGACAGCTTCTTCCGTGTTCTCTCCGCTCTGTCCGGCCTCTTCTTCTCCCACAGCAGGGAGGGGGACCCGCACCGGGCCGGTCTCCCAGGTCTCATCCCTTTCCTCCCGCTCCAGCTGCTGTTCCAGCAGCTGTCCAATATAGTCGATCATGCCCTCTCCCCCCGCATCAGCCGTTCAAACCGCTCCTGATCGAAGGAGGCGTTCTGTCCACCCACGGTGGCCCCCGCCGGCTGTCCGCACACCGGGCAGCACACCTCCTCCGCCTTCTGCCGGCAGGAGGCGCACAGCTGCTCCAGTACTTCCTCCCGGTCCAGCATCAGGTTGAGGGCGCACCACAGGTAGTCTCTGGCCTTCATTTTTTGAGCCCGCTCCTCCGTGGGAAGGGCCCCAAACGTCTTGAGCACACGCCAGCGAAGGCGCTCATAAGGCGTATGCTCCAGGCTTTTTTTAGGGCCCGGGCCTCCTCCCCATCCTCGGGGGAGGGATTTTCCGCCCGGTCCAGCTTATCCCACAGTCGGGCCAACTGGGCTACCTCCCGGGCGCTGAGGTGCTCCAGCACCGCCCGACCTGAGGAGAACAGGGGCTTGCCGTTCTCCTCCAGGGCCCGGGCCAGCAGGCAGGCGTTGGCGCACAGGGCCCGCTCTCCTTCGCCCTGGGCCAGTTCCTCCCCCTCCCGGCGTGCCTCCAGCACCTCCAGGGCGGAGAGCAGCCGCAGCTGGGTGCCGTCCTCCAGGGTCAGCCTGTCCCTCCGGCTCAGCAGCGATTCCATCCCTGTTTCACTCCTCATACCGCCGTCTCGATCCGCTTGGCCGCCACCACCGTGATCTTTTCCACCACCATGGCCCCCAGAGCGCCGGTCTCGCCGATGGCGCTCCACTGGCAGCCAGAGTAGATAATCTTCCGGTCGGGCTTGCAGATCACCAGGCTGAAATCTTCCAGGTCGTGGAAGTTGATGCCATCCCGGATGGCCTCGTCGGTGGCATACAGCCGGGTCAGTTCCAGCACATGGGTGCGCTGTCCGGGGATGGTAGCCACCGGCTCTTCCTCGCCGAAGGCCTCCACGCTCTGGCTGGAGCGGGTGGTTTTGGCGGTGTAGCTCTGGACCACCGCCACCTTCTTCCCGTCGATCTCCAGATAGATGTCGCTGCTGGTGGGAAAACCTGAAATCTTCATGTGCTTCCCTCCTTATACCGTGATGTGGGCGGTGAGCCAGATCTGGTTGAGGCCGTGGGCCACCGTAAAGGTGAAGTCCACCAGACAGACGGTGGGATTTTCCGTGTCCGCCTCCACCGTCACCTGATCGTAGCCGGTGATGATCTCCCTGGCCAGCTTGTTCTCCAGTTCCAGCACCACCTGGGAGCGGATAGCTCCCCGTGTCTGCTCGGTGTTCTTGGTCCTGCGGAACTTGGCCCGCAGGGAGTTGCGAATGGTGGGGATCACGTCATCCACAATGCGGATGGTAGTCAGTTCCCGCCAGGTGGCGTCCTCCGCCTCTCCGGTTTTGGTGCGGGTGGTGACACCCCGCACCACACTGACCACGCCGCTCACGTTCTCCAGGGGAGTGACGCCGCCCCGCACCAGGGTGTCGATCTCCAGATAGATGTCGCTGCTGGTGGGAAAACCTGAAATCTTCATGTGCTTCC